>CALRGO010000001.1 GCA_943357895.1 Parcubacteria group bacterium | reverse complement strand
TCATACGCATCCACGTACATTGCCATAAACCATTGATACACATAATCGGGATTAACTTGAGAAAGCAACATAAAGTTACCGAGGACCATCAATCGTTCGATATGATGATTGTATCCATAGTGCAGAGCTTTCTTGATAGCGCTGTCGACTGGAGCAATACCAGTATCTCCAGTCCAAAATCCTATTGGCAAGCGACGGGAATGTTTCCAAAAATTCTTAGTGCGCATGACAACACCATCACACTCATAGGAAGCACGCATAAACTCACGCCACCCAATAATCTGTCGTACAAAACCTTCGAGTGAATTTATAGGTATAGCATGAGTATCTGCATACACTATTGCCCTATCGATTACCTGTCTCGGTTCGAGCAATCCAATATTTATGAGGGGTGACAATGTCGAATGAAAGAGCTGTACACTTTTCGTAGAAAGTGCGTCCTCATACACACCAAAATGTGCAAAGCGGTCTTCTAAAAACACCTGCAAAAATTTTTCCGCATCCTTGTGTGTACATGGTAGCCAGCACGCTATCTCTCCATATTTTTCAGCTTGTATTGTATCGAGCCACTTCTTCATTTTTAATACATCAAAATTATTTTGAAAAACAATATCCTTGGGGAGAGTTGTATTTCGAGCAAGTTTTTTTCGATTTTCTACATCAAAGCTCCACGCGCCACCTCTGGGCTTTCCATATCCGTCCATCATGATGCCCAAGTCCAGGCGAATTTTCTTGTAGAACATCGCCATATTTTTCTTTGAGCTTTTGTATCTTGCTATTGATTCCTCCTTTGGCAAAATAAAAAGTGGTGACTCATACCAAACCCGCTTTATCTTGGAAGCTGTTATAGCCTGCTCCAAATAGAAGTCAGTAGTATCGACAATATGAAGTTCTTGTATCCCTTCTTTCTTTAAATAATCAAAAATATCTTCCGTCTTCGGATACTGTTCAATCGTTAGACATTTTACTTTATACCCCTCTTTTTTCAAACGCTCTCCATATACACCCATACTTAATTTGTGAAAAATTAGCTTTTGATAATGAATCGGGCTCCGCGACAGAATCGATGACTCTTCAATCAAAAAAATAATCCGTCCTTTTTGTATAGCCGGTGATTTTATAAAAAGTTGATGAGGATAAACTAATGTTGCTTCTTTCATAGTATTCATCTATCAGGTTGATAGTATTAAAATTAAAATAGCAAAGTATACGATCAGATAAAAACGATAGAAATTAATCACGCGCAACTCTACCCTCTTTGTGCGCTGATGAAAGCCAAAAAGAACTTTAATCTCCTCCCAAAAAACGGGCTTTACATTAATCCACCAGCTATCAGTTTGATAGATCATCTTCCTAAATCGACTGCGAAACAATCCCAGAGGAAAGCTCCAAATAATAAACGCGGTGATGGCAATCGTGTGTATGGTTATAGTATCCATTTATGCATCTTCAGTCCTTACTTCTATTATAAACTTTATTCTTTCATGAGCTACTATTCCCCCTTTTTGTAAACCTCAGCCTTCAGTGGCAAAAGATACTTTGGTCATAAATTTTTACTCCACCGGACAGGTATTTTTACCGAGGGCGGCGTAGAAGCCACACCAGCTAAAGATCGCCTCGAAGATTGCGAAGCCGGAGAAGAAGATAAGGATAGGGCTCCAGGAGGTGGTGATGGCCCAGAGGAGTAATGCTACGCCGATGACCGCGCGGAGCAAGCGGTCGGGTTTGCCGATGTTTTTAGCAACGCCGCGCGGAGAATTTGTAGCAAACTTTTTCAAAATTGTGCGGTAGATGAAGCCGACGATGAACGCAAGAATATACATTATGACGATAAGTCCCCAGCCGAAGGGCGAGAGGATAAAGCCTATTGGGGATTCGTTAAAAAAGTTCTTTTTAATCTGCGGAATGAGGGTCAGCGCATTCATGCCTTCTTTGCCGTTAAACTTCTCTATCTCACCAATGGCGAGTGAATACTTGCTGTCGTTGTTGGGGCTTGTCACACGGATCTCGTAGATGCCTACATCAGCACGCGCTTTGTACTCTGGTCCTTGCCAGTAGGTGTCGTGGCCGAATGGTTCAAAAAACTGTTCCCACATAAATGTCGCGCCATTGAGCATGGCGATTTGATTGCCGTCTTTCATTACTACAGCGGAGACATCTTTCTTTTGCCCTGCTATATCTGGCACCAAGACTCCAATATATAGATTAAATACTTCCTTCGCCTTTATAGTATAGACATCCGGCACGCCAGTGAGCTTGCCATAATATGCCTTGGAAACTTCGGGGTCAGTAACTGATGTAAGTCTATCCTCTGTAATTCGAGGCTGATGCGCAAAGGCAAGACTCGGAGCGAAGACAAAGAGCGCGAGCAGTGTGAGTGGTATGAATTTGTATATTTTTGTTGTCATATTTATTTCAAAAGTTCGTCACTGGCGACTCCTAATGCTTGGGCGATTTTTTCAATAGTAGCAAGTGTCGGGTTTCCCTTACCGTCCTCAATTTTAGTGGACCCACGGAGAATCGAACTCCGGCCTCGCCCATGCCATGGGAGCGTAATACCATTTTACTATGGGCCCGAATCAAAAAGCGTCCTTTATATATACTATAAAACTTTGCCATTTTCCACTGTTTTCGCTATTCTATAGCGGAGCAATAACAGAGAGCCCCTGTAGTTCAACGGATAGAACTGCTCACTCCTAACGAGCCAATAGAGGTTCAATTCCTCTCGGGGGCACCGAGTGGGAATCAAGTATATTGCCCGGGTGGCGGAATGGCAGACGCACGCGCCTCAAGAGCGCGCGCCGCAAGGCATAAGAGTTCGAGTCTCTTCCCGGGCACACACAGAAGAATAGTTACCGGAACCGCACCGCAATCTCGATCTGTGCGTCATGATCCGGCAAGCCGGACGGATTGTCTTTTTTAAGCACTAAAAAGATCGTATCCGTGGCGGGCTGGGTAAAATCAAGCGTTGCTAAAAATAGCACGAAGTTTTCCGTCATCCACTCGCGTCGAGTAACGCAACCGGAAACGACGCCTCGAAATACCACGTGCCGCGCGCCTCGCCTATTACGATAATTGGACTCGTTATTAAGTTGCCGGCTACGGGCGCCGGCACTTGCATTTCCCGCCATACAAAAAATCCTCCCCAGTAATCCACACAATAAATTTGTTCATTCTACTGGATATTGTATACTTATAAAATAGCAAAGGTCGAATTGCACGTATCGATACATCAACTACCAAACACCATGAAAAAGCTTGGCGGACTCGACTGGCTCGCGCTTATTCTCGTGATCGTTGGCGGTCTTAACTGGGGACTCGTGAGCTTGCTCAACTTCAACCTCGTTGATACTCTCTTCGGCGCGATGTCTACGCTCTCTCAGATCGTTTACGGACTCGTGGGACTTTCGGCAATTTACGTTCTCGTAATTTCCGGAAAGCTCGGCAAGAAATAATTTTTCTTACACACAACAAAACCGCCTTCGGGCGGTTTTGTTGTGTGCGAAAGATATTAAACGACGCTAGATTAAATAAAAAAACCGTTCCGATGTAAACACCGGAACGGTATCGAAGCGCTAGTCGGTACGCTCGATACGGAAAGGAATCGAGGGAATGTCGGGTGGGTATGTAAGACGCGCACGATTGTGCGAAAACCCGAAAAGACCCGGAGGAGGATCCGTATCGGAAAGGACACCGGCATGCAGATCGATCTCCTTCGGACCGCCCGAAAACCATTTTCTGACGGCGGCGAGAAGTAACAGGCGGATACCGAAGTTAGCGAAAATCTGCTCGATATCCCGCGTGGAACGCGCATCCCGTTCAGTCACGAAATACACGCTCGTGAGCATAGTGCGCACCGTCTCTATCGCATCCTCGCCGACCGTAACCGGAACGAAGCGAATACCCGCATCCTGTCGGACCGCAACGATCATACGATACGCGATACAGGGGATTCCTTGCGAAGCAGCTTCCGTAAGAGTCACAAACATTTCTCCCATATAATCGGCCCATGCGCGGTTTTCCGCCCGAAATCCGCCGATGCGAGAAGGATCGTCAAAAACAGTGACACGCGAAATAAGGAATCCCATGCACTTAGAGAGCCATGGCATCGTAGATACATATGGTGTATCTCCCGAAAACTCGACCCACAGCGTATCGGGAATCGACGGCGTAAGAAGGGCGGTAAGAGGCAACGCCGGAGCGATATGAGTAGCCGATAGAGCCGTCATAAATGACCACGGAAGAGAAACCGCGGGCGCGCCGGCTGATTCGTGCAATAATACCTGAGAAATCATAAAGATCTTATTCGGATCTTTACGGACGCGCTTAGGACGGTTCCGCTCGAAGGCATGAATTTGATATTCAAAATCATTCGCTCGAAACCATCGCTCAAAACCATCGAATGATCCCATCGCGAAATATGCTCGTAAATCCGTTAAGAAGCCCGCTGACATGTCGCTCGACGCCGGACGGCGATCAAGCGGGAAATCCCCATAATACGTTAAGGCAAGTTTTTCGATAACCGAAGTATATGCCGAAAACATAACGTCGTCCTTTCATTTATTTTAATTGATAAAGTGCTGATAGCTAGGCACGTACCCAACGCATAAAAATACAGCTCCTAGAAAAAAGATTCAAGTCGACGGACTATTATATAGTGCGGGGGCACTAGGCATGACCACTTCGCTATGCACTCCATCGGAATCGCCTCTTCCTCGCTACGGCTCGGTCGAGATCGCCCTTTTTTAGACTAAGCCTTCGGGGCTTAGGGAAAAATCGGTGACCTTCGGTTCGATTCCTAGCAAACCTTCATAAATAAAATAAGACGGCGCAAGGCCATCTTATTTTATTTGCGGGGGCACTAGGAATCGAACCCAGGTCTGCTCTTTTGGAGAGAGTTATCCTACCATTGGACTATACCCCCGTATGCTTTCAGAACATATTATACAGCAAAAAAGACCCTCGGAACAAGGGTCTTTTTTTGCTTACAAGAGGTTATTAGCGCTTCGACTCCTTAAAGGCCGTGTGTACGCGACAGAAGCGACAGTGCTTCGAGAGCGTCAATTTCTTTTCGTTCGTCTTCTTGTTCTTGCGGGTATGGTAACCGATGCGGCTGCACGTGCCGCATTTCATCTTTATCAAGTTTTCCGAAAACTTCGATTTAGCCATATAAGTCCTCCTAGTATACGGTAAAAGGCCGCGGAATGCAATCCTCGTAAGTTATTGACGGAATAACGGCAAATGGGGTATAGTACGAACAGCACTAATTTCTCTTACCTTTTCAGCAGAAAGGAGAGACGAGCTGAAAAGATGCAGCCGTTTCAAAAACGAGGAACATAAAACCCAAGAAAAAGGATTCCCTGAAGATGCGCCTTCATAACGAGATTTCTTCGATTATTACCCGCATCATTGGCCAATGCCTCAAAGCAGGGGCTCGAATGAGAATTGTCGCCGATTGGCATCCGCGGATGAACTATTCAATCTGCCAAGAACTCTATCGACGATTCAAGGCACGGGCAAAAATTGTGGGATCGCGCAAAAAGACAAAGATACTCATTCTTACCGTCACTCCCGCTATGATTCCCGCAACCAGTTGAGCGGCGATCTGATGCCATCGCCCTCGAAGTCTCCGCGCACTAGTTTGTGTCGCGGAGATTTTTTTATAAGACTGTCCCACTTCGCTCATACCACTTCGCTAAAGCTTCGCGGTACAAGAGCTTCGAGGGACAAAATTCCTCCAGAATTTTGAGCCGATAGCGAGAATCGAACTCGCGACCTCATTCTTACCAAGAATGCGTTCTGCCACTGAACTACATCGGCAACAACTGCGATACGAAATAGTGACGGGTCTCGGCATCTATCGTGCCCGCGCCCATAAATACAACAACTTGCTTATCGATTAGGTTAAGCGATTCGGCGATATTTTTCAAATAAAACACCGTTCCCTCCGCGGCTTTTCCGCGCAGCTTTACAATACCCTTATACAAATCTTCGCTGGTCTTACCACCTACGACCTCCCTACCCGCCACTTGATATGCCGGAAGTATCGCCACAAGGTCGGCATCGTCAAAGGACTTTACGAACGCGGGGAAGAGCGCGGTGAGGCGCGCCACTTGATGCGGCTGAAACACGACGAATAGTTTTTCACTGCGGTACTTCGCTTTAAACGCTCCGATAGTCGCCACTATCTCCGTCGGGTGGTGCGCATAATCCGCAAAGAACGTGCCGGAGACTGTATTTTTTTCACGCGGTGAAAGCTGCTCCATACGGCGCCATGAACCCTTAAACTTCCCTACGGCTTCCGCCGCATCTTTACGCGTAACGCCGAGCACGCTTGCTGCGCGGTATGCCGCCTCCGCATTTAATTGGTTAAACTGCCCTGCAACTTCGAGCGGCCACTTCGGCGTACGCTTATTTTTTTCGTTGAATTTAATAACCGTGCGCTTGCACCCTTTTACCGCTGCCATCGTATTTTTATCCTGCGCATTTACAATTACCGTCGCTTCCTTAGGTAAGCCCGTGACATATTTATTAAATGCCTTTATTACGCCTGCGAGGTTTTTGTACGTATCTAAATGCTCCGCGTCCACGTTCGTAATAACAGCAACCTGCGGCGCGTAGTGGAAAAACGATTTATTCCACTCGTCCGCCTCTATTACCAAATACCGGCTCTTGCCGATACGCACATTCTTACCCCCAAATTCCGCAAGGCGCGTGCCGATAATAACCGTTGGGTCTAGGCCTGCGTGCACGAGCATTAAAGATAAAAGTGCCGTCGTGGTAGATTTGCCGTGCGCGCCAGATACGCCGATTGTAATATATTGCTTCGTTAATTCCCCTAACGCTTCTGCATATGTCATACATGGCAACCCGCGGCGCCGCGCTTCTTTAAGTTCAGGGTTATCCTCTTTCGCTGCCGCGGAATAGATTACGCGCGAAACGTCGCGGAGCAAATTATCAGAATGATGCCCGATACGCATTATGACGCCCTCAGCCGTAAGCTCGCGTACTAAATCAGATTCAACCAAGTCCGACCCCGAAAGGCGCGCGCCTTTTGCGAGGTAATACCGCGCAAGCGAGCTTACGCCGATACCCCCGATACCGACGAAATGTATTTTTTCATGCATATATTTTTTTGGAGCCAGTGAGAGGAGTCGAACCCCCAACCTTCGCTTTACAAAAGCGCTGCTCAGCCATTGAGCTACACTGGCAACTTTTCAGCTATAATCCTGTACAATTTAGCAAAAATACGAGATTATGTACAGCATAATGACCCCAGAACTATACGCCCTTCTAAGCGTCGCAATTGTATCTGCCCTACCCCTTTTAGCTGGCTTAATTCTCCTATCGAAAAAAACCGGCGACTCTCTCATCTTCGTGCTCGTTAGTTTATCTGTCGGCGCGCTTTTTGGTGACGCTTTTTTACATTTAATACCCGATGCTTTTGCAAGCGGTATACGGCAGCCGGCAATATATATACTTCTCGGCATCGCATCACTCTTCGTCCTTGAAAAATTCTTTCACTGGCGCCATGAGCACGTCCATGAGCACGATGTAGTCTGCGCCCACGCCCCGTTACCCGTCGGCGCCCTTAGCCTTGTCGCCTCCGGCATGCATAACTTTTTAGACGGCGCGATTATCGCCGCAAGCTGGCTCGTAAGTATGCCGGCGGGAATTGCAACGACCATCGCCGTAATCCTCCACGAGATACCGCACGAAATGGGCGACTTAGGGATATTACTCCACGCGGGCTACGGCCGGCGCAAAGCATTCTTTTATAACTTCTATTCGGGTCTTATCGCTATCCTTGGTGCGGCGACCGCCCTCACCCTTGGTATGGCCGTGCAAAACGCCGCGCTCTATATAATCCCCTTCGCAGCCGGCAACTTTATTTATATAGCGGGGTCTGACCTCGTGCCAGAACTACACAAGACGAAACATGCCGGCCACTCACTCCTCCAGCTCGGCGCCATCCTTGTGGGCGTAGTTTTGATGGCAGGATTGCTCTTTGTGGAATAACAAGGCATATTTTTTCTAGTTCACTATCTTGTTTTCGTTCGGGGGGGTGGCGTAGCGGTAACGCGCAAGGATCTAAAAGTCTCCCGCCAAAAAATCCGCGACAGGATGTCCTCGGACTATTGGAACGACTCATTACGACCTTGAGATCGCAGGTTCGATTCCTGCCCCCTCCAATATGACCCACATGTTCGCATGCGGGTCTTTTTTTATAATGATCGTCGTCGTCACTTCGTTTCCCTCTGACGTAATTTTAAAATGCCGACCTCGTGCAACTCGGGACGCATTTTAAAACCAGGAGGGACTCGCCTCTCCCTCGCTACGGCTCGGTCGAGACATGTCATTTTTATAGTCGGCGGTGCGCCTCCTTAAAAATGGCGGCCCTGAAGGGTTCGAGTCCTGCATACGCATACAAATAAAACATCCCCCATATGGGGGATGTTTTATTTGTGGGTACGGAGGGACTCGAACCCCCGAAGTCCAGAGGACGCCTCGTCTACAGCGAGGAGCAATTGCCGCTATGCGACGTACCCAATTGCCCTACGATACTAACAAAAAATCCTAAAAATACAAAGTTATTCCGTCTTCTCTCCATGCACGTGGTCGATCATCTCCTGCACAGAAGGATGCGCCGACTGCTCACCGCTTTTCTTAACGCGGTCTAAGTGACGGGAGAGACGGTTATCAAGCTTTAATACGAATACGCGCGAACGTTTAAGGAACTTGAAAAGGAATCCATTAATACGCTCATCGATATGGTGGAGCGGCAAACGGTCAATCCAGTCACTAAACCATGCGGCAAGCGATGGCTCCGCCTCCTCCGTAGCAACGCGCGGCAAAGAACGTAGCAGGATAAAGGTCATCACGGCCAAACTCGTGACGAACGTCATCTGCAAAAGGAATGCGTACATGAGTTAAGTATTAGAGGGCGTAGCGCACGAAGCGCGCGATGCGGATATTTTCGCCCGTCTTTGCCACAGTGCTTTTTATAAAGTCTTCGATAGTAATAGATTCGTCGCGCACGTAGGGCTGCGCCATCAATTCCTCGACGGTCGCCGGATCAGTTGCCGAAATATGCATCGCGATGCCGCGCGCCAGTTCGCGGAACAAATCGCCGCGGGCAACGAAGTCTGTTTCACACCGCAACTCAAGTAAAACGCCGATGCGCCCGCCGTGAATATACGCTTCTAAGTGGCCCTCGCCCGTCTCGCGATCACCCTTCTTATCCGCCTTCGCAATGCCTTGTGCCGAGAGACGATCTTTTGCGGCGTTAAAATCCCCACCGGTTTCCGTTAGTGCCCGTTTACAATCCATAATACCCGCGCCGGTTTCCGTGCGCAGACGCTGAACGTCTTCTGCTGTCATATTCAAATTATAGGCTAGGAACCAATCTTCTCGTCAAGGCGCTTGAAAATCCACAAAAGACTCGCACGGGAATTGTCGTTTGCGGGGATCGGGTACGTTACGCCGTCAGGGTCGTTGTCGCTATTCATTATCGCGATTAAAGGAATCTTCAAGCGACGTGCTTCGCGTACGGCTATTTCGTGCGCTGCTGCGTCAACCACGAATACCGCTGCGGGCAAGGCCGTAATACCTTCGAGGCCGGCGAACGATACCGTCATGTTACTGATGAGCCGGTCGAAATTAAGCTGTTCCTTTTTCGTGTACTTCGTAAGCTCGCCCGCTGCCTTATCCGCCTTCAACTTCGTGAAGTAAACGATGCGCTTGGAGATGGTATTGAAATTAGTAAGAATGCCACCAAGCCAACGGTTCGTTACGTGGAAGAATCCGCGCTTCATAGCGAATTCCAAAACGAAATCGCGCGCCGTCGGCTGAGAGCCGAGAACGATTACTGTGCGCTTTTCTTCTATAAGCTGTTTAAGGAACGCCGCAGCCTTATCGATGCAAGCAACTGTCTGCATGAGGTCAAACGTCGCCACGCCACGGGAATAGCTTAAAATAAAGCTATCCATCTTAGGATTGGTGCGGGATTTCTTGCGGCCAACGGCGATACCCGCCGCGATCATTTCGCGGTACAAGGCAACCTGCTCGGGCGACAATGCGGGGATTGCCGCAACCGCCTCTTCCGCCACCGCTACGTTCGTTGTTTCAGCTGTTTTCATGCGTTGAATTAAGTAGTACGAGTATGCCTTATTTCAATGATAATGTAAATACGCTCCATGCTATACTTATTCCATGCAGCATAAAAAAGGCTTTACCCTCGTAGAACTCCTTATTTACAGCGTTATATTTGCCGGCGTTTCTTTAACGCTTGTGTATTTCCTCTCGACCTTCTTCCGCGTAAGCGGCTACCAAGCAAGCTCTTCAGAAGTAGCTAACCAAGCCAACTTTATACTCGGGAAAATACAAAACGAGATCGCTACGTCGACGCTCGTCGTCGTAAATGATACACCGACATCCGACCTTGCATACGACGAAGTTGACCAATTCCCCGGCACCCCGCGCGGCAGACTCGTACTTAAAGCACGAAACGAAACAACCGCCGACGCAAGCGATGACAAAAGCCCCGTATTGATTTACAAGAACGGCGCGAACGTAGTTCTTAAGCGTGGAAACGGCGCAGAAACTGCGCTTAATAATTCGAGCGTAGCGGTAACAAATCTTGCATTCACGAAAGTCAGCACACCTCCCGGAAAAGACGTCGTGCTTATTGACCTCACGTTGCAGTACCAAAGCCCGAATGCCGTGGACCGCATATCGCGAGATTTTGCGCTCGGCGTAAGCCGCGCACAGGCGGCATCGTTTGACTCAAACATAAGCCCCGGCGCAGGTGGGCTCAGCCTCGGCACAATCGGCTCTAAATGGACGTCATTATTCCTTTCAGGGCCGGCTGATATCGGGGGCCCACTTTCGATAGGCAGCACGTCGAATAATTCGATAAGCTTTATAAAACAAGGAACTATACCAGTGGGTCCGTTCGTACCACCAATAACTATAAATGCAAATGCCGTTGCCACATTTACTGTAACAGCTCCAACCATCCCCGAACTCGCAGGCATACAAACAGGCGATCGCGTCTTCCTAACGCCGCCGAGTGGTATACTCTCGCAGCTCGAAACCGGCTTAGTTCTCCAAAGCGCGCGGGCACTGCCAGATGCAATCGAAATACGCGTACAAAACGTAACAAGCGCCAATATAACAGGAGTAACAACGCACAACTGGGGCTACCTCGTAATCCGCTAGAGTTTTTCTTTTATCTTCTTCGCGAGCTCGGAGCTTGACTGCACTTTGCCACCGCGGCCGACGTTAAAAACCATCTCGCAACCGATCGCTTCGCAGGTAGCCACTTCGGGAATGTTTTCTATCTTCCGGTCGCCGCCATTTGCGAAAATATCCGGCCGCAGCTCTTCGAGCGCCTTGCAGATACTCATGTCCGTAGTCCCCGCTTCGTGCTTTGTAAGCACTACCTCATCTACAGCGCGGAAGGCCTCGATGACTTCCTTCCGTTCCGCCTCTGGCATAAAGACAAACCCCTTCTTTTTCATAAGCCAATTGTCGTTGTTCAAAACAACCACGAGCCGGTCGCCTAAGGCGCGCGCCTCCTGAAACATCCGCACGTGCCCGATATGCACGGGGTCGAACCCCCCGCTCACCACTACAACAATTCTCTTAACGTTTTCCATTTTCCTTCATAACATACCTCCCCATCACGGCGCTTGCAACCATAAAGAGGGCGATGAACGCGACCATAATATACACGCCATACTGCGCCGCCATGCCGCCGAAATAAAAGAACGCTAAAGTAATAGGAATATCAGCAAGCACGGTCGCTAAAAGGAATGTACGGAACGGTATTTTCGTAAGCCCCGCGGCGTAACTAAAAAAATCGAGCGCGCCGGCAGCCACAAAGCGCAACCCTAAAAACCCCCAAAAGCGAGTTCTACCCGAAAGCGCGGCCTCGAACTTATGGAGATCGGCTAAGCCGGTAAAGCGTGCTGCAACCGGTTCGCGAAACTTGCGGGCGATGAGGAAGGCAACAACGGCACCCGTATCAGCCCCTATAAAATTCGCTGCCCATGCCTGCCACCACGGCATAACCGCCATACTCATAAAGGCGACTGATTGCCCTGGCAACGGCGCTATAACGATTGCAAGGAACCGCGCAAAAGCAACAATAAAAAAAGCATACATCGGGTTTGCGGCGACGGCAGCCGCGACGATTGCCTGATATTTGCCGGAAAAAACTGGGATAAGGAAAACGGCGGCCATTATAATGCCCGCCGCTACCATTAAAACCTTTTCCCGTGATATCTCTTTATTTACCATGGCACTTCTTGTACTTGAGCGAGCTACCGTCTGCGTCTTTTTTGCCGCAGGGGCAGGCGTCGTTACGGCCCGTACCTTCGTATTGCTGTACGGTTGGAGCTGCGGGGATTGCGAGTGGAGAAACAACAGTAGCGCCCTCTTTCGCTTCGCGTGCCGCAGTTTCCAAACGCGCCTCATTTTCTTTTATCCATTCATCAAACTGTAAAAGCAGTTGCTGATAGAGCAAATGCGCCTCGCGGCGGTATTCCACTAAAGGATCACGCTGGCCATACGCGCGAAGACGCACGGAATCGCGTAACGACTCCATATCTTCTAAGTGGGACATCCATAGCATGTCGAGGAAATAAAGCGCCTGCACGGGCGCGTGCTCTACAAGTAATGTTTCGCGCTTCGCGTACACGGCACTGCGTTGCTTGTTTAACACGTCGTCGTATTCAAGTAAGTGCTTGCGGGCGTCGAAGTTAAAGCCCTCCACCTTCATCTGCGCCTGCTCGATAACCTTACAAACAATGCGCGACTCGATAGGCATATCTGCCGGCATGTCCATTTTCTCCATCATCCCCTTTAAGCGATCGCCACCGAAGACGCGCAGTAAATCATCTTCTAAAGACATAAAGAATTGCGATGAGCCTTCGTCCCCCTGCCGGCCCGCGCGGCCGCGCAGCTGATTGTCGATACGCCGCGCTTCGTGCCGCTCAGTACCAATAACGTGTAAGCCGCCAAAGCCCTTAATCTCCATAGCCTCATCAGCCTTCGGCGGATTACCGCCTAAAATAATGTCCACGCCGCGCCCCGCCATGTTAGTAGCAACGGTCACCGCGCCGCGACGACCCGCTTGCGCGATGATCATACCTTCACGCTCGTGGTTCTTTGCGTTAAGCATTTCGTGCGGCACGCCGGCTTTCGTAAGTAAGCGCGACAACAGTTCGTTTTTCTCAATCGCAGCGGTGCCGACGAGTACCGGCTGGCCGAGCTCATGGCGGCGCTTAATTTCGGCTACGACGGCGACAAACTTAGCATCTAAATTCTTATAAATAAGATCAACGGCATCTTTACGCACACGCGGTCTATGCGTAGGCACGGTAATAGCCTCAAGTTTATACACCTTGTCGAATTCCTCGGCGGAGGTCTGCGCCGTACCCGTCATGCCAGCGAGCTTTTTATACATGCGGAAATAATTCTGAATACTCACTTCGGCATACGTGCGCGATTCCTGCTGAACCTTAACACCCTCTTTTGCCTCGATCGCTTGATGCAAGCCGCCCGAAAACCGCCTACCGTGCATAAGACGACCCGTGAATTGATCTACGATCACGATCTCCCCGTCTTTCACCACGTAATCCTTATCAAGCTTGAAAAGGCCGTAGGCACGGAGCGTCTCTTGTAGGTAGTGGACAAGGCGCAGGTTTTCCGTGGCATACAAGTCCGTAATGCTGAGCGCTTTTTCGACCTTATCGATACCCTCTTGCGTAATGTCCACCGCCTTTATCTTTTCGTCCACCATATAGTCCTCACCACGAACAAGGTCCGTCACGATGCGGGAAAACGTCCGGTAATATTCGCTCGATTCGCTGTCGGGCGCAGAAATTATCAAAGGCGTACGCGCCTCGTCTATTAAAATACTATCTACCTCGTCGATAATCGCGTACTGCCACCCGCGCTGGACTTGACTGTTCTTTGCATACGCCAAATTATCGCGCAGGTAGTCGAAGCCAAATTCGTGATTCGTGCCGTACGTAATATCCGCCGCATACGCCTCCTTGCGGGAGATTGGCCGCAAATAATCCTCTTCGATGCGGAAGCCGCCCTCGGCGTCGCGAATCGCGTCAACCTCTTTCTCCGCCTTAAACTTCGGGTCGTAGGCATAGGCACTATCGTGCGCAATAATTGCGACTGAAATACCGAGTAAATAATACACCTGCCCCATCCAGATAGCGTCACGCTTTGCCAAGTAGTCATTTACCGTCACGAGATGCACACCACGACCGGCTAAGGCGTTTAAATACGCGGGGCACGTACCCACCAAAGTCTTTCCCTCTCCCGTAGCCATTTCGGCAATTCTGCCGGCGTGGAGCACCATGCCGCCGATGAGCTGCACGTCGTAATGACGTTGTTTTAGGGTGCGGAACGATGCTTCGCGTATAAGCGCAAATGCTCGCGGCAAAAGAATATCCAACGATTCCCCTGCTTGCGCGCGCTTTCGCAATGCAAGGCTTTCGCCCTGAAGGCCGCTATCAGGTAAACCTTTAAGCTCCGCCTCTAGTGCATTAATTTCTAAAACAAGCTTTTTATACGCTTTTAATGGGTCAAATAATCCAAACATAAAATCAAGCGTATTCTATTTCTTCGTGGAGCGCTATGCCGAACTCGTCCATCACCTTCGCTTTTACAAGCGCCACCAAACCCCTCACATCTTCGGCTTCGGCGCCACACGCATTCACAATAAAGTTAGGGTGCTTTTGCGAAACCATGGCGCCGCCGCAACTCACGCCCTTTAGACCCACTTTATCAATAAGGAATGCCGCAGGGATTACCGGAAATGGATCCGTTTTCACGTGACGCTTAATATCCTCGCGTGATTGCATTGCCGCGGGTACTAAGTCCCACGCAACGTTTTTAAAAATACTCCCGACATTTGGGTATTCAAGAGGTTGGCGCGACGCGCGCCATGCTATTTTTTCGTTTATAACGTGACGCACGGCAGGTGACGTAGCGCGCGTAAGGACGAACGTCGCCGCAAGCACGATCTCCTTACCAGACAGATCTTTAAAAATACTATTGCGGTACCCAAACTTACACGCATCAGTATCTCGAACTTTAATATGGGGCGAGGTGCCCGCTATATCAAAACTCGCCACACTCACCACCGAATCCTTCATCTCACCGCCAAAGGCGCCTGCGTTGCCGCGTATGGCACCCCCTAGCGTCCCCGGCAAGCCCCCCGCCCACTCGAGGCCGGAAAAACCTTCTGATGTACACATAGTAAGTAAGTCGTGCACTGGCACGCCCGCGCCGCACGTTACCATAACCGTTTCCGGCAGTGCCGTATTTATGGAAATAAAGCGGATGTCGGGCTTTACGACGAGACCGTCGAATCCGCCGTCGCTAAAAAGTACGTTTGTCCCCCCGCCTAAAACGAACAAAGGGATATTTTTCTTTTTCGCGAACGCTATGGCATGCGTAATATGGTGCAAGCCCTCGGCATGACAAAAATAGCGGGCAGTGCCGCCAATCGCGTAGTTGCTGTATTTTTTAAGAGAAACGTTTTCTGAAATCATCGGACTTAGGAATACAGGAATACATGTTCCCGTAGGAGGCGGCTAGTTGACCCCTGTTAACCAATGGTAATAAATGAGTGCTGGAACCGCCTCCTGCATACAGTATAAGGAGCAACAAAAAACCCCGCAAGCGGAGTTTTTTGCCATTGGTTTAGGGGCCTGCTAAGCAAATTAATACTCACGAAGCAACCACCCTCATTTACCTGTTAATTAGTGTACACTAGCTGACTAAAAAAAGCAAGTGACTACCGTAACTCGTAGGTAACGGAGACCGTTACGCGCGCCTCATCACTCCCTACTTCGAATTGCGGCACGTTACTCGCATCACCCCCCATCGCCATCTCCGCCTTCATGTACATCGGGCGGGGGTAGTTATTACCCGAGCTTTCGGAGAAGGTTACCACGCGGCCTACGCCTGCCCCTGCGAGCCTCGCGAGCTCCTTGGCTTTTGCGTGCGCCTTACCGAAGGCTTCCTGCCGCGCCCCGTGCAGGAACGCGTCCATATCTTCCACGCTAAAGTCCGGACCGGAAATTTGGTTAACGCCCACACCCGGCAGGGCGCCTACAATTTTACCCGCGTCGTCTAAGTTGCGAACCTTCACCGTTACGGTCTGTGTGATCTGGTAGCCATCGATACGCGACTTGCCAGTTTTTTGCTCGTACGTGTACCGCGGCGACAAGTTGTATGCCGAGGTTTTAATGTCCTTGTCGTCAATACTGAAACCTTTAACGATCGCGATCGCCGCGTTCATTTTTTTCGTATTCTCATCCTGTATCGCCGTTGCGCTTGCGCCCTCGGAAACTACCGAAAACGTTACCGTCGCAAGGTTCGGGACGACGACCGCCTTCCCATCCGCACTCACCGTCACCGTACGTGCCGACGGCACGGCATTAGACCAACTCTTCAGGGCGCTCGCGCCAAATAGCAGGGCTATGATCGCCGCCCACATAAGCGCGATGCGCGACCACGCCACAATTTTTTCTTCTTTCTTCACGATTTTGATGCCAAATGCCATATCTTTTTTAATTCTTTATGGATTACGCTAACAGCCCCGACTAAAAGGCCGTCTATATCTTTAGTGTGTAAATATCCCCCAACATTTTTCGAAGTAACGGATCCGCCATACAAATACTTCGCCGTGACGCCGTAGCTCAAGTGTAGCAATTGCTCTTTAATATAGGTAATCCGGTGCACCGCAGTTTCGGGCGAACACTGCTCCGCGTCCGCGCTATTACTGATAGCCCATAGGGGCTCGTATGCGAAATACACCAAAGGATTTTCAATACTAAGCTCCGCAAGCCGCGAAAGACCCTCCTTAATTTGACGTTTCAAAACGCCGTTTGTTACGCCACTATCCCGCTCGGCACGACTTTCGCCGACGCAGAGCACGGGGATAAGTCCATCCGTTACGGCTAATGCTAATTTTTCAGCAACAATACCATCTGTATCGCCTACCGTACGCCTATCCGCATGCCCCACGAGCGCATACCTCGCTCCGGCTGACTTAGCATCCGGCGCATAATCCTGCACACCTAACTCGGCATGCTTTACCACCGCCGCCACCTCGCGTAAAAAAACATGCGGCGGGAAAAGCACTAACCCTTTAGCATCCGTCGCCTGCGCCAATGCCACAGCCTCAGCTTCGGTTTTTATCTTATTCTTCCAATTAGCGAAAATTATTTTGCCCATATCATATAAATACTATCACGTAAGGTCACTACCCATGCTCGCATAAGGGCGTAGCCCGTTACGATGCTTTGACAGATAACCTGCGGAGCAGGCTCTTCTGGGAGCAAGAACCCCCTGATTCCCCGCGCCGGAGCGCGGGGAGGTTCTTACAGACGATTCTCGTAATACCACTTCATCACGTCCCGCCCGATGGGGACGGCGTTTAAGCTACCCGTCTTTGCGTCTTCCACTAACACCAGCACCGCGAGCTCTGGGTCATCCGACGGGCCATAGCCCATGAAAAACGCATTTGTCTTCGCGTTATTCTGAATCTGCGCACTGCCCGTCTTCCCCGAAGACTTATACGGCAAATTATACAAAGCGTTCGCCGTACCGTATGGCTTTGCCACCACGTCGCGCACACCTTGACGCACAGCCGTAATTTCGTCCGTCCACGAAGAATAGTCATGCGATACCTCCTGCTCCCCCGCCGACAGTAAAAAATGTGGTTTAATTTCTTTGCCGTAGTTGGCTAAGGACGAAAAGAACGTAAGAAGCCGAATAGGCGTTACCTGCAAATCGCCCTGCCCGATAGCGACGTTGTACGTATCGCCGATGCGCCACGGCTGACCGGTACGCTGTTCTTTTTCTGTGGGGTTCGGCAAAAATCCCGCGCCCTCGCTCGGCATATCCACACCCGTTTTTTTATCCAATCCGAAGATTTTCCAATACTCGTTGAGCTTATTTATACCTAAGCCCGAACTCCGCCCCACGTCGTTGCACGTTACCGCCGTACACCCACCACCCACGACATAAAAATAGACGTTACTTGACCGCGCAAGTGCGGAATACATATTAACCAGGCCCTGCGCCTTCCAATCTAAAAATTTACTCGGCTTTTCCGGATCATACGGGTTTGGCAATTCCAAGTAGCCCTTAGAATACACGGTGAATTCCGGCGTAACGAGTTTTTCATGCAGCGCGGCGAGCGCAACCAGTGGCTTAATAGTAGACCCTGGCGAATATACACCCGAAACCGCGCGGTTAAAAAGCGGATTCCCTCCCGTCGTTAAATACTTTGCAGGGTTGTTGTTATCAAACGACGGGAAGCTAACAAGCGCCAAAATCTCGCCAGTCTTCGGGTTCATTGCGAGCCCCACGCCCGCCGTCTTTCCTAAAGAATCTAACCCCTCCTTGAAGCGCGTGTAAAAATACCGCTGAAAGCTCGCGTCTATAGTCACCTTTAACGTCTGCCCCGCGCCCGCCTCCTGCATCTTTTTTTCCCCCAATATGGTTCCATGCGCGTCACGGTACGCAATACGCACGCCGTCAATGCCGCGAAGCATTTTGTCGTACTGCGCCTCAAGCCCCGCCTTACCTTCTATCGTATTTTTAAAATCAACGCTCTTTGTGTAGCCCAACACATGGGAAAAAATAAATGGTTCGGGGTATTCCCGCCGGTAATTGTCTTCCACTACAAGTGCATCGTCCGTAATAGCACGCAAGGCAATAGCCTGCTCTGGCGTTACGTCCTGCGCGATTATCACGCGTACTACATCCTTACTATCACTCTCTTCCAAAAGGAGGTCTATATCCTGAACTTGAACCGCAAGAATGGCCGCAGTTTTTTTAAAAATATCAGTACGCGAAGCGGCTGTGCGACCCCTACGATACAACTCCGCGCTATCGATGCTAACCGTAAAACTCGGAATATTCTTCACCAGCGCTTCGCCGAACCGATCCGTAATAACACCGCGATACGCGGGGACGGTTATCCGCTTGTCGGCATTCGCCGCCGCCCGCATAGCATAATAATCCCCCTCCACAAACGATATGAAAATAAACCGCAGAAGAAATACCCCAATAATTACACACGCGAAAAGCGCCGCGATAAAAAACGCGCTTTTCGGCATCGGGGATTCCAAGCGAGCCGAACCCGACCAATCGTCAAAAATTGACTCTTCAAAACTAATATCCTCCTTTTCGTACATAGTGCGAAGGTGTAAGGGCGTAGATCGTTATAAACAGCACCACGCTACAGAATGCCTCACGCAATGCAAGCGGCGCAAGGTGGGGAATATAAGTGAGAAGCGAAAAGAAAATAACGAGAATACTCCCTAAAAAAATATGTTGCCATGGCATCACCAACTGCACGCCGCGCGTAAGGATGAAAATAGCTAAAAAAAACAAAAGTGCCTGCGGAAACCCGACACCAAAAGCAAGACCGAGCGTGCCTACAAGAATAAGAACGGTATATTCGAATACAGTAGTAAAAGAAAGTGCCATGAGAACGGCGAGCACGAGCGCAACATCAAGCCTAACACCGAATATAAAAAACAATGGCGACGATTGCGCGTACGCCGCTAAAAATAAAGCGATACTTGCACCAGCTAATCGGAAGTCCATATTATAAACGCCAACTCGGCAATATCCTGCGCGTCATACGAAAATGTAATAACCGCCTCTTGAAAAACACCACCTGCCGTTTCGGCAGAAATTGAACTAACCGTGCCGATTGTAAGACCATACGGCAAATCATTGGAGGCGGCGATAATCGCATCGCCCACGGCAATCTTTTTGTCGGCAGCAATCATTGAAATACGGGGGACAGTACCACCCACTAAAAGACCGGCAACCTTATGAGGGCCGATACGCACGGGGATCTGCCAGTCGGGACTGCCGACCATACGCACGACGCTATAGCTGTTATACACCTCGGTCACTTGCCCCGTAAGCACGGACCCGCCAAAGGTAGCGGGGTAGCCTACGCGCATACCATCTCTCACGCCCTTATTAACACGCACCGCGGATCGGCCGGCAAAAGGATAGGTAGCAAAAACGTCCGCAAAAATAAGTGTGCCGTCTTCGTAACGTATAGCATCCGGCGTGGACTGAGCTACGCCTAATGCGACCTTCAATGCCGCGTTTTCAGCACTAAGCGTCTCGTAATCAAGAATGTCTCCGCCGCGGACGAAGCGATTCACGGAAAGCAGTAACCGATAGCGGAAATCCGCCCCCGAAAAAATAAAAAAAATACCCATGCAAACAATAAAGGTCGCAAGGGAATACCGCATGCCCCATGCTACCCCGAACTATACGCGGATGTCACGGGGAATAATTGGGTGGTTTAAGACTGGTGAATACTGCTCGAACTGCTCGACCGCAACACCCGTGCCGCGCACAACGCAGGTAAGCGGGTCATCCACGACTACTGTCTGTATAGAAAGTTCTTTCGCGATAAGTTGATCAAAGCCACGGAGCAAGCTACCCCCGCCGCATAAGTGGATTCCATGGCGCAAAATATCACCCGCAAGCTCCGGTGGCGCTGATTCGATTACCTCGCGAATCGCCTCGACAATCATCTTGACCGAACGCACGAGCGCAGCACGTATTTGGAAATCTTTTACCGTTATTTCCTTTGGTAAACCGGTTGTAAGGTCGCGGCCACGTACGAGCAAATCTGTTTTTTCCGGCAACTGGATAGCAGAACCGATGTTTATTTTAAGCTCTTCGGCAGTCGGCTCGCCGATGACTAAGCGGAATTCGTCGCGAACGAAGCGGATAATATCGTCGTTCAACTTATCACCCGCCACCTTTAAGCTCTTTGCCGTTACCGTACCACCCATAGAAATCACCGCGATTTCCGTGGTTCCCCCGCCGATGTCGACGATCATGTTAGCCGTCGGCTCATGTATAGGGAGCCGCGCGCCGATTGCTGCGGCTAAGGATTCCTCGATTAAATATGCATTACGTACACCCGCGCCGATCACCGCGTCTTCCACAGACTTACGCTCCACTTCCGTAAGATTACTCGGCACACCCACAATCGCGCGATTATAACTGAAAAATGGACTCGACCCTCCCGCAAGCTTTAAAAAATGCCGCATGACTTCTTGCGTCATCTCAAAGTCGGATATCACGCCGTTTACGAGCGGGCGGATGACGTTGATATGCCCCGGCGTACGCCCGAGCATCTTTTTAGCTTCGTTCCCTATTGCGAGCACGCTCCCCGTCTTCACATTAACCGCCGCAATAGACGGCTCATTCACAACAATGCCGCGCCCCGCGAGATATACCAAGGTATTCGCAGTACCTAAATCGATACCGATACTTTTACCGAAATAATTAAACATTAAATAAGATCTACAATAGTCCCGAGAGTAACTTCGTCACTTCCCCGCTTTTTTATCTCGATCTTATCCCCCGTCTTTTCGCTTATGACGGCACGGAGGGGAATACCGAGCAAGTCGGCGGTGGCAAGTTTATCGCCCGCACTCGTTTGCCGGTCGTCCCAGAGTACCGCAACGCCCTGCTTTTGCAATGCCTCGTAGGCATCCTTAGCAGCCGTTCCTGACTTAGTAAAATCGAGCAGGTGCACGGCAAAAGGCGCAACGGATGCGGGCCATACAAGCCCCGCTTCGTCATGATGGATTTCGGCGATTGTACCCATAAGGCGCGAAATGCCGATGCCGTACGACCCCATGATTACCGGCTTCTTTGCGCCGTCTTCGGCGGTGAATGTAAGGTTGAATGCGTCCGCATACTTCGTACCAAGGGGGAAGATATTGCCGACTTCTATCGCCGTCTTCTCTTCGATTACGCCCATGCACTTCGGGCATTTGTCGCCGGCTTTAACTGTCGCCACTTCCTTATTTTCCGCATAACGGCATTTCGGGCAGACGTATATCACGTCCTCACCCACCGGCGACACCACTTGGAATTCATGCGTGATATTACCGGTAAATGCGCCGCCTGCGGCACGAGTGCAATACGCATCAAGCCCGCACCGTTTAAAAACGTTCGCATACGCCTGTTTCGATTTTTCATAAAACGATTCAAAGTCTTCTTGCGTGGCGTGGAAGCTGTACATATCTTTCATGATAAATTCCTTACCGCGCAAAATACCCGACTTTGCGCGCGCCTCGTTGCGGAACTTCGTCTGCACTTGGTACGCCGAAAACGGCAAGTCGCGATACGAACTTATGTGGTGCGAAACTATTTCCGTAAGTACCTCTTCGTGCGTCCAACCGAGCGCAAACGCATCCACCGCTTCGCCAATTCCCCGTACGCGGTAGCCGACATCCACCCCCCACCGGTCAGTCGCTTCCAAATATTTTTTATCCACAAGTGCAGGCATTAGCATTTCCACGCTCCCGATAGCGTCCATTTCCTCGCGCACGATATCGGAGATTTTACGGATCACACGCCAGCCGAGCGGCAAGTACGAATAAACCCCCGCAGAATTTTTATACACGAAGCCGCCGCGCTCAAGAAGGGCGGCGTTAGCGGAGACGGCATCGCTCGGCGCCGTCTTCGAGGTTTTTGTAAACAAGGAGGACTGCTTCATATTCCTTATCGTACACGCAGAAGCGGAAAAAACAAGATATAAGCTCTTTAAAAAAGCCCTACTATATCTTTAATTGTCACAGCGACGATTAAGAGAAGAAGGAATACGAACGAAAGCCCTTGTACACGCATTTCAAACTTCGGGGAAAATTGCTTGCGGCGGATTTTTTCTATCAACAAGAATACGAGGCGACCACCGTCGAGCGCAGGGATGGGTAATAGGTTTAATACGGCGAGGTTTAAGGAAATTACGGCGAGTAACTGGAGGACGTAGGCAAAGCCGATGGCGCCCGCACCCGCGGCGACGCGGAAGATGCCGATAGGCCCCACGATTGCTTCGGGCTCATTCACGATCGCCTCAAGCCCCATAATAATAGACCAGACGGTTCCGTACGCCATTACGAACCCGCCTTTCAAGCCATCCCAAAAGCCCGCGCTTATGGCGCCGCCGCCCACGAGATTCACGCCTAAGGCGCCCTCACCCTTGGGCGCATACACGCGCGGCATTACCGTTACTTTTTCAAGAACGCCATTGCGCGTAACCGAAAGATTAATCATCTTACCCTTATTCTTTTTGATGTACGCCATGAAAGCATTCGGATCCGTCCAGCCGTCTATAATATCCCCGCGCATAAGTCCCGCGCGGGCTGCAGGACTAATAGGTGTGACATCACTTATAAAAACCGCGGGCGGTACGCCCATCCAAAGCACCGCCGAGAATATTAAAGAACCTGCGATGAAATTCATCACGACGCCTGCAACAAGCACTATGGCGCGTTTCCACGCCTTTTCACGCATGAAAGATCGGCTTTGCGTGCCGTCCAATTCACCATGCAATTTAACAAACCCGCCAAGTGGGATGAGATTAAGGCTGTACCGCGTTTCACCACGCTTACGTGAAAACAAACGCGGCGGGAAGCCAATACCAAATTCCTCAACATACATACCAAACGCCTTCGCCGCGGCAAAATGCCCGAGCTCGTGTACGAGCACAAGCAAAATAAGCCCGACGAAAACGATAAGCTCAGTCATTAATCTCCGTTATCTTCGATTCGAGTAACGCCTCGATAGCGCCATTTGCCGCATCTACCGCCTTTTGCACGTTTTCTTTCATACGGAATTGCATATCTTCATCAAGATCCTGCGACTTTATTTTTTTATTAACATCGTCACGGTAGCCACGCACTTTAATACGCTCTTTTTCCGCAAGCGCCTTTGCGAGCTTAATAAGTTCTACACGCCGTTCGTCTGTAAGAAGCGGGAGCGCTAAGCGCACGGTTGAGCCGTCCACCGAAACGGAAAGTCCTAAGTTAGCACCTTCTATCGCCTTTGCCACTTCGGTTGCCGCCCCCTTATCCCACACCGATACCGCCATTTCACGCGGCGGGATTATCATAATAGAGCCCAACTGCTTTACAGGCGTCATCTGCCCAAAATATTCCACCTTTACATCCTCCACCAAGCGTGAGCTTGGCCGATTAGTGCGAATACCAAAACATTCGTCCTTGAAATGCGCCACGGCCCCCTGTAATTCCGCCTCGAACTGTTTTAAAAGTGAATCCATATCCCTTATAAATACGACGAAATTGCCTCCCATTGCAACTTACGGTTCGTTGTATGCCGACCCATAAGCATGAGCCGGTACGACATTTCTTTGAGTACACGCCAGTTTTTTTGTGGATCGCGGTCGAGAGAAGCCATGACGGCTGTGGCAAACAAGCTTACGGCTATTTCATCGCGCTCGAGTATCTGCTTCATAATTTCTTTCCTGAGGGAGGCACTCGCATCTAAAAATTCATCCGCCTCGGCTACCGCGTCTTCAGGGAGCGCGGCGTCAAGCGATGACGACACATACAACTTTTGGAACCGCGACTGAAGCGCAGGCGAAAGAAATGCCGGATCGCGCGCGACAAATAAAACCAAGCCGTGTTCTGGCGGCTCTTCAACTATTTTTAGAAATGCGTCCTGCGCTTGCGGCGTAAGAGTTGCGGCATCTGCAACGATGATAGTTTTTCGCGCACTACGCACGGGCATCTGCCATATAAACCGCTGCGCTTCGCGCACGGCATCAATCCCCGTTGTGCCCTCCACGGGGAAAATAATAAGCGAATCCACGAACGGCGCCGGCTCAAGCGTTAAAAGAAATTCCTGAATAATCCCAATCTTCCCCTCCTGCGGCCCATAGCCCCATAAGAGATAGGCGTGGGAAAGATTATCTTTTATTGATAAGAGTGCGTTTATAGACATCGAGGTGGTTTAAGATTAACCCCGTGCCCTTAGCAACGCAAAAGAGTGGTTCGTCTGCCACGAAGGCGGAGACGCCGAGCATTCGCTTAAAAAACTCGTCGATATGCCCGAGCTGGGCGCCGCCGCCAGACAAGATTATTCCCTTGTCCATAATATCTGCCACGAGTTCCGGCGGCGTGACGTTAAATACGCGCTGGACTTCAGAAACGATGTCCATGAGGTGGGGGTTTAAGGCCTCCGCAATTTCATTGGAATTAATAATAATATCTTTCGGCAAACCGGAGATTAAATCGCGACCGCGCAATTGGAATTCTTGCTTATCTTTCGAGGGCAAGGCCGCGCCGATTTCGATCTTCGCCTGCTCAGCCGTCTGTTCGCCGATAGAGAGCGCATATTTCTTTTTGATCATATCGATGATGGCTTGGTCAAACTTGTTGCCCGCAACGCGAAGCGACGCCCACGAAACGATACCGCCGAGGGACACTACCGCAACTTCGGATGTGCCGCCGCCGATGTTCACAATCATATTTCCCGCATAGCTGTTAATAGGGATGCCAGCACCGAGCGCGGCCAAAATTGGCTCCTTCACTATATACGCCTCTTTCGCGCCTGCTTCGCGCACGGCGTTCATAACGGCACGGCGTTCCGTTTGCGTAATGCCGGCGGGGACAGAAATAACAACTTCGGGCTTAAAAAGATTAAACGGCCCCACCGCCTTTGCAATAAAATACTGAAGCATGGCACGCGTGATATAGTAGTCAGCGATAACGCCGTCCTTGAGTGGCCTATAGGCCGTAATGTCGTCGGGTGTGCGGCCGATCATATCTTTCGCCTCGCGGCCCACAGCGAGCACCGTATTATCGGGCGACGACAAAGCGACGATTGTCGGCTCGTTGATAACGAAGTTACTCCCCGGCACATACACGATGGTATTTGCCGTGCCTAAATCGATACCGATTTTCCGTATGAACATGTCGTAATGAAACTACACCCTCTTAATGTCCGCGCCAAGGGCGCGGAGACGGCCGTCGATGTTTTCGTACCCGCGGTCAATTTCCTCCACACCACTGATGGTCGACGTACCCTTGGCGATTAAAGCTGCGATGATTTGCACTACACCCGCACGTAAATCGCGCGCAGTAGACTTGCCGCCCACTAAGGGCGTGGGGCCGGAGATTATGGCGCTGTGCTCGCACCCGCGACCGTTGAATCGGCACGCAACCTCGCCTAAGCATTTCGAGAAGACTTTAATATTAGCGCCCATCGCGTTTAAGTCGCGCGCGTAGGCAAAGCGATCTTCGTAAATAGTTTCATGCACAACAGACACGCCTTTCGCTTGCGTAAGCAAAGCGACGAATGGCTGCTGCCAATCCGTCATAAAACCTGGGTGCGTATCTGTTTCAAACTCGATGCCGGTGAGCGGCCGCTCACGCCAAAATGAAATGCCGTCGTCTGCCACTTCATATCCCCCGCCGATGCGGCGGAAGGCGTTTAAAAAAGTAAGCAGATCTTCCTGCCGCGCGTCCTCCACAAAAATCTTTCCGTCCGTCGCCGCCGCAAGGCACGCAAAGCTCGCCGCCTCCATACGGTCGGGAATCACGGAGTGTGTCGTGCCACGTAAGCGCGGAACACCCTCGATCTCGATTGTGCGATTCGCGCCTAAGCCGATAATGGCGCCCATTTTTTGGAGCATTTTTATAAGGTCGATAATCTCCGGCTCAACCGCCGCGTTGCATATCAAAGTCTTGCCCTTCGCAAGCACTGCCGCGAGAATAGCATTTTCAGTAGCGCCTACCGACGGAAACGGGAATACAATCTTTGCTCCATGCAAACCATGCGGAGCTTCCGCCCTATAACTTTTTTCCGTCGCCGTGATCTTTGCGCCCATGGCTTCGAGCGCCTTGAAATGCAAATCTACCGGCCGTGGGCCGATTTTATCGCCGCCTAAAATAGGGACTTCGGCTTTACCACACCGCGCGAGGAGCGGCCCGAGCGTGAGAATTGGGATACGGTTGCGGCGCGACAAAGACAATACCTCATGCGTTTTAATAGTAGGTGTATGTATAGAAAGCTTCCCCTTAGAACGCGTGAGCTTACTCCCAATACTTTCACAGAGCTCGGCGACGATATCCATTTCACCTATCGCGGGAAAATTGAGCAAAGTGACGCGCTCGTCCGTAAGAAGCGAGGCGACCATCATTTTTGAGGCGGCGTTTTTAGCGCCCGAAACGCGCACGCGGCCAATAAGTTTTTTACCACCCTTTATAATGAATGATTTTTCCATGGAAAATATGTATAACGCAGAATGACCGTCATGGTAGCACCGAGCATATCGAAAAACAAATCGCCCATGGTCTCCGCAACCCCCTCCTGCATAATAAGCCGCCGATCGGTTATGAACGTATCGAAAATGAATTCATGGAATTCCCATGCCACGCCCGCAAGCGCGGCGAAGCCCAAAAGAATAAGTGCCTCGTAAAACGCGCCACCTGCGCGCACGGGACCACGGACAAAGAAGATATACGCCCCTAAGGCAGCCATCCACGCCCCACACATAAAGTGCATGGGAATATCGAGCCATCGGTACTCCCAATAGAGACGCGTAAAAAATAAAACATAATGCAACGAAACAATACCGCACAAAGAAAAAGCAAGCCAAGCAGATTGCCGCTTGGCTTGCCCTTCCATACCGTTTACCGCTTTGCCCATTGCGGAGCGCGGCGGGCTTTCTTCAAGCCGTACTTCTTACGTTCGACGGCGCGCGGGTCGCGCTTCAAATAACCCGCTGCCTTGAGTATCTTCCTCCACGAGGGGTCCAGCCGTGCAAGGACGGTCGCAAGGCCGTGACGGACGGCTTCCGCCTGCCCTGTCATGCCGCCGCCTGAAACGTGTGCCGAAACGCCCTTCTTACCTACTGCAGCAACACCACCCACCATCTTAAGCGGAGCCTCCACACTCATGCAGTACCGCGGTGTCTTGAAATAGGCGACGTAATCCTTGCCGTTAACGAGAATGCCGGATTCGTTGTCGATAAGGCGTACGCGGGCTATCGCTGTCTTCCTGCCGCCGCGCGCTTCGACGTACGTGTTCTTCGTCTTGACGGCCTTCACTGCTTTTTCTTTTACTGTTTTCGTTGCGGTTGCCATTGTTTTATTTTTCGATAGTCAACTGGTTCAAACGGTCCTGCCGGATGAAATTCTTCGGAAGCATGTTAAAAACTGCTTTGCGCAACACCTCGGTCGGCGACTTCTTGAACTCCTGCTCGTACGAGCTTTCGCGCAAGTGACCCATGTAGCCGGTGTGGCGGTAGTAGATTTTCTTCGTTTCTTTGCCACCCGAGACGCCCATAAGGGACGCGTTCTTCACGAGGACGGTATCCGTAATAACCTTATTAGCCTGATAATCCGCGGAGTTTTTGCCCTGCAAAAGATGCGCGACTTCGCCGGCTATACGGCCCAACATTTTATTTTTAGCGTCGAGTACGTGTTGCATAGTTTTATACAAATTCGATAAGCGCGGTAGCGGCGCCGTCGCGCTTACGGGTAAGCCCCTGCTTAATTATACGAGTGTAGCCACCCAAGCGATCCTTATAGCGCGGCGCTATTTCGTAATACAGCTTTTCGGCAGAAACCTTATGCGGTAAGCGGGAGATAAGGATGCGCAAATGCGCCACGTCTTGCTTCTTCGCCACCGTCACGAGCTTTTCTATCGCGATACGCACGGACTTCGCGCGCTCCACGGTAGTCGCCATGGATCCGTGGACGATAAGGTTATGCATCAATCCCTTCATGAAGGACCGCCTCTCGCCCGTTTTTCTGCTGAACTTACGCTTTACCATATATGTGAATTATTCCTTTTTAGCCTTCTTTGGCTTTTCTGCCTTCGCCTCCTTAATCTTTGGCTCGGCGCGCTGCTCCACGAGCGCAATCTTCGAGTAATGCGACTCGAGAATAGTGCAGGCGGCGTTCAAGGCGTAGGACGGCGTAATACTGCCGTCTGTCACAATGCGGAGCTTCAAGCGGTTGTAGTCCGTGCGGTCGCCCACACGCATGTTCTCAACAACGAAGGTAACTAACGTGACGGGCGTAAAAATTGCGTCAAGCGCGATAACGCCGATCGGTAACTTTTCCGCGCGCGAAGCTTCGACGGGCATATAGCCCAAGCCACGTTCTACCGTGATCTCCATATCGAGCTCGGCGGTCTTCGCAGTTAAGCGGCCGAGGTATGCATCTTTATTTACTACATCAACCTGCGCATTCGTCTCTATGTCCCCCGCTGTCACTTCTTTTTCACCCTTAACCTTTAAGGTAATAGTTTGCGGCTCGTCGGAGTAAAGACGAAAACGAACCTGCTTTAAGTTAAGCGTTAATTCCACAATATCCTCCGAAAGGCCTTCGAGCGTAGAAAATTCGTGATTAACGCCCTTAATCTTGATGCGGGTAACCGCCGCGCCCGGAAGCGAAGAAATAAGCACGCGGCGAAGCGCGTTACCCATGGTAAGACCATAGCCAGTATATAAACCCTCTATTTCGAACGCACCCTCAAAATCCGTCTCACTGACGGTCTTTACGGCAACAGTTTCGTTAAGCGACGTAATATTCATATAGTATATATTTGTAGCGTTATGCCCAGCGTCGCATAGTACCTTCGACCGCCACCGCGGAACAAGAGGCTATGCCTGCTGGGACTGGTTTACTTACTATAATAATCAACAATCAAGCTAATGTCAAAGGGTGCGGCGACGTCTTTCGGGTCAGTCGCGATTGTCCCCGTAAGCTTTTCGGCGTCGCGGGTTATCCATACCGGCGACTCAGCTGCCTTTACCAGATTTTCCTTTAAATCCTTCAAAAGCATGTGATCTTTCGACTCAGGGCGAATAGAGAGAACCTCCCCCACACGGACGCGATACGACGGGATTGTTACCTTCTTGCCGTTCACGCAGATGTGGCCATGGCCAACGAGCTGGCGCGCAACAGAGCGGGACGGGGCGAACCCGAGGCGGTAGACGACGTTATCGATACGGCGCTCTAAAAGAGACATTAATAGTTCCGCGGTGTTCCCCTTCTTATGCATAGCCTCGTGCACCACACGGTGCATGGCAGATTCGCGCAAGCCGTACGTGAGGCGCAGGCGCTGCTTTTCCTGCAACTGTATCTTCATTTCAGAAGGCTGGCGCTCGCGCTTTGCGCCGTGCATGCCTGGGCGGCGCGGCTTCTTTACCATGGCGCACTTGCCAGACGAACAACGCTCCGGCTTAAGGTTAAGCCTGACTCCTAACGCGCGTTCCTTTTTTTCGCTTGTTACAAACATATATTAGATACGACGCGGCTTAGGTGCCTTCACGCCATTATGCGGGATCGGCGTAACGTCTGTAATCGACATAACATTAAACCCTTGGTTAATAAACGACCGGATAGCCGAATCCCTGCCGCCGCCGGAACCGTTAACGAATACCGAAATATCTGTCGGGCCAGACTTCTTCAATTTTTCCGTAAGGGTCGCAACAATCTTTGAAGCGGCGAACGGCGTTGCCTTCTTCGGGCCCGCGAAGCCGAGGGATCCGGCGGTAGACCACGCTACCAAGTTGCCGCGGTCGTCAGTTACGGAAACGATGGTGTTGTTGTACGTAGCCTTGATGTAAGCGCGGCCCTTCTGGAGCTTCTTCGCCGAAGACGACGTAGCTTTCGCCACCGCGGTATCAACTACCTCGGAGTCTTTCAATGCCATTGCGGGCGTTTCGGTTTTTACCTGTTTCTTTCCCATATATATGCTATTTCAGTTCTACCTTACGCTTACCGCTGCCCGCCGTCTTACGGACGTTACCGCGCACCGTGCGCGAATTCGTCTTCGTGCGTTGGCCACGTACCGGCAACCGACGCATGTGGCGCAACCCGCGGTACGAGTTAAGCTCCTTTAACATCTGGATGTCCTGCTTAACGATCAAACGAAGGTCACCCTCGATCTTAAAATTCTTTTCGATGAATTCCTTTATAAGGCCGACCTCCTGCTGGGTCAAGTCTTTCGTGCGCTTATTGGGGTCGATCTTCGTCGACTTTAAAATAGCCTGCACGCGTGCGGGGCCGACGCCGTAAAAATATTCGAGGGATGCCTCGACTCGCTTGCCGTCAGGAATGGTGATACCGAAAAGTCTCATAGTTTAGCCTTGGCGTTGTTTATGTTTTGGCGTAGCGCAAATAATGTACACCTTGCCGCGCCTGCGCACGACTTTGCACTTATCGCACCTTTTCTTAACCGATGATTTTACTTGCATGTATATGTATACGCTTCTTCTAGAGCCTGCGGGTGATTCTCCCGCGCGCATCGTCGTATTCCCCGATTTCGACAAGTACTTTGTCGCCCGGAAGAATCTTAATATGATGCAACCGCATCTTGCCAGCGAGATACGCGAGAATCTCCTCCCCGTTTGGGAGCGCGACACGGAATGTGGTTGCCGGCAATGCCTCAAGGACCTTGCCCTCTACGGTGCGCTCTTCGCTCATAATCAGCTCCCCGATAGTAGCACTACTCGACGGTTATCGCAAGTTTCTCGGGGGATGAGTTATTCGGCACGCGGCTTACGTACATCGGCCACAGTGATACCGCAGCGCCTCCAATGCCTTTGACCTCAAAAAGTGCTGCCTTAAGCTCGCTTTCGGACTTACCCATAACAAGCGTGCGAATTTTTTCTAAATCGAGCGGCAACTCTGCCGTACCATTAAAATTAACAGGAATAACCATCTTGCCTGCGGCGAAATCAACTCTCGGCACTTCATACGCAACCTTCGTGGTCTTAAACGACCAGTCGGCGCCGAAGTCCTCATCCGCTTTCATCTTGCCCGTGAAATAACCCACGAGATCGCTCTCTTTGAAAACGAGCGCCTTCATCTCGCCTTCCGCGAATACCGAAAATTCGTTCTTCGCATTCACCTGCGGGTTCACGTCTGTCTTTATAAGCGTCATTGCAGTTGCGCCTTCCACAAGCGTGTAGTCGCCACCCGCCTTGGTGCGGAGTGCGGACGCGAGCGTGCCCTTTAGCACTTCGGCAATTTTTGCCTTGGCATTTTTCACGTCGTCGTCCGTGGGGTACGCCGCCTCGCCCATAAAGCCGCCCGTCATCGCCTTCGTAATATCGCCATAAAAGCCCGCGTACTTTGCCGTACCCTTAAACCCAGGGATTGAAAGGTTTTGAGTCGCCGGAATGTTATATGCCGGACCCGCTTTGTCCGCGACGATCTCGGCTTCTATAGAAGAAGCAGTGATTTTACCGCCGTCGATCTTTGCCCCCGGTATGGTTACGTTTTTTGCAAGGCGCACAATCTTGCCGTCTGCTGTCATGAAGCGGGTGGTAGCGACGAGCTGCTGAGGCTCCGAACTATACCCGTTGTATACCGTAATACTACCAATAGCTTTATTACTCACCACTTTTTTGCCGAGGGCGGGGAATGTCATCTGCGCGTTCTTCTTTTCGGCAAGGACTGAGCTCGGCACCGATCCGTTCTTTTCTACCGTAAGGAGACTAATAAACTCCCAATCTTTCTTCTGCGTAACGATCGTAATAGTCGCGCGCGGCAAAACATAGAATGCGACCCAATACGAAGGGATGGCTATGGCAAGGACGATCGCGGCGATGATCCACTTCCGGCGCGGCATACCAATACGCCGGCGCTTCGGCATAATATCGTCGTCTTCATCGTCGTCCGCAATTTCTATCTTATGACGATACACCGGCTTAGGCTTCGGGGAGGTAGAGCGAATTTTATTAACAACGGTTGTGGCATATACCGGCTCTTCTACGGCAATGTTGCCGTCTTCATCTTCATCCTTATCGTCTTCATCTTCTTCTTCGTCCGCTTTTTCTTCCGCCTGCCATGCGGGCGCACTATCATTATCAAAAAATGGGTTCACGGCATTAATGCCGGCCTTCGTAGCGCCCGTAAGCACTGCGTCGTCCACAGACTCAATTTTAATTTCCTTCCCCATTGCGGCCGCTACCTTCGCGAGCTTCTTCCACACGCCGTCGTCTTCTAATAAAACAGACGACTTAGGGATCACGAACGTAAGGTGCGCCGCGTCTTCCGCGGCAACATGACCCATAAGGTCCTTCGTAGTATCGTCTTTAGCTAAAATTATTTTTTGGGATTTCGCCATTGGTTAGAAGTATAGCACGGTTCAAAAATCGATATTAAACGTCCTATCGAACCACGCGTCGCCATACATCTGCCGGAGTAATTGAGCCTGCGGACTTCGCAAGAATTGCTCATAGATAGCACGAGTATGCCCCCCCGTTTGACCAACGAAAGCCCTCCCCGCAGCCTGCGCTTCGTATGCCTGACGCACGATAGCCATGGAATTCTCTATTTGCTTGCGTATAAAGTCCCTGAACTGCTGATTTTGAAAATTAGCCAAGGCGGTCGTCTGCTGGTACTGGGCAATACTTGCCGCAATTACCACGAAATCCATAGGGCCCTCCACGATATTTATCATCAAGTCAGGCTTTTCTCCCTTTAACGCCTTGTCTAGGCGCTCGCGACCGCCGACATTATACGCACCCCATTCGTCAAAGAGATATGAAACATTATCCCATTTCTGGGGACCAGGTGTTCCAGGCTGCAAAAAATAGGTACTATAACGGTGACATGACCTAAAAAACGAAGGTGTACAGTTGGAAGCAATGAGACCGGGGATCGTCCCTGCGGGCTCGTCTATCCACGTCATAATAGCATTGCCGTTAGCATCCCACCCCATATGGATGCAATTCCCTCTCCTCCCCTCCGCATACGCTTGCCGGCATACGGAATTAAGGTAATGCGAACGCTCATGCTCGTTAGGCTCGACGCGCGCCTTAAGGCACATTTCGCGCGCAGCGCCAGTATATTTCGAGCAATCAAGATGAATGGGGAACGTTACAGGATCTGCAGAGCCGGCACGCGACGACTCCATGGCCTTTATTTTTTCGGCAAGCTTCATGGCAGCATCCATAGCGGCGCGTATCTTTTCTACTTCCCGAGCCCTATCGGCGGCAGATGATAAAGATGCAGGTATGGGTACAGGAGAAGGAATAGTAGCCGGACGTAAACGAGCGTTTTCTTCCATGGCACGGCGGTAGAGATCGGGATCGGCAAATAGATCCTGCGCCTCGCGCGGTGGCTCGGCGAAGACAGAGAAGGGCGTTAAGAAAAATAACGCCATCCCTCCTAAAAATATTCTTTGAATTAAACTCATAATTATTTTTCCTCTATCCATGTGCGTAATAGCAATTCTAATTCAGCGACGTTTTTAATACCAAGTTTTTCATAATATTGTGCAAGGGCAGCCCTCATCCCCTGCTCTTTCGTAACCAAGCCGAAATATAATACGAGAGTCACGTAATCGCCCTTCTGTTTCTCCGGACCGAAACGCTCCGTAAGCCGATTAACGAGCATGGCGGAAAGTGCCATCGATTCTGAATAGAACTCGCTTTTATTGTCCGGATACTCTGCGATACCCCCTAACGCCTCAGTTGGGAACGGGAGCTTGCCGTCCTTCGCAAGCAATTTCTGTAATTCCCTGTAACGGCGTGCCTGCGTCTCTGCGCTATCGTTCAAAACGGACGTCCCCTCCTTAACCCATCGCGGCATATTATTATACGCCTCACCGCACCGCATCTGTCCCACGCCATGACCCATTACTTCATGCAATAAGCAATTACTAAGCATATACTGATACGCCTCCTCGTACGTCGTGTTCTTTCCCGTATGTGGCATGACGCTCACCGTAATGCCGCATACTCTTTGGCCGTTAGCTAGAACTGCCGTTTGGCCGCCTGTCCAGCAGCTTTTATCATCCCGAAGAGTAATGGTTATAGGGCGCGAAAGAGTCGTAGGCGCGGAAACATCGAGAACGGCGCGGGCGGCAACCGGATCGGTAAGTAATGCGCGGGCGGCAATTTCGCGGATCTCCTCGGCCTTCTTCGGATCAGGCGCGTTCACGGTAATCGCGCGCTTAGCTGCCGCCAAGCGCCTCATATAGTCCTCCGTTGCGGCAATCTGTCGCGCAAGCGCCTGAGCGCTCTCGATAGCCCGCTGGATCTCAAGCGCCTGTTGCCGAATGTCGGCAGTAGTAATATCCTGCGCTTGCACTGGAAACGAATACAAAAAAAAGCAAATCCCGAAAAAAAGGCATAAAAGTCCTTTAATAAAGCCGCGCAGATTATTTTCCGGAAACGATCTTCTTAAGGTCATCGAGCTGTTTCTGTAAAGGTTTAATTTCCGCATCCGTAGCGCCATCTTTTTTGAGCTTTTCTATCCTAGCCTGCAACGGGCCTATAAGGGCAGATAAAGCCGCTTTCATGGCATCAAGATCAGCATCGTCGCCTTCATTGGAGACGACAGCAGGCTTCGGCGGCTTAACAGGAGCTGCAGCAGGCGGATTTACCGGTACTAACCGGAAGGGAAGAACAACCTTACCAGGCTTCGGATCAGGGATAGGCTTGAGCGGGGGCAAGTCGGTAGGCCCTACATGGGGCTTCGGTGGATTCGTTGAAGGCGTGGTACTCGGCGGGCGGGAAAAAGGACGAACCGCACCGGTCCGCGGATCAGCTAAAAGAATTTCGTGATTAGTAGCTAAATTAGCAATAGTATCAAAATAATCCGGTCGATCAGGACCGACAAAAGATTCCATTAAAACGCCCTCAGCATTCACCCACAGACACCTGTATTGACCCCTATGATCACCGCTCGTCTGTAAACTGCAATTAAAAGGAGCAGTGAAGGCGCTATCTGGTAATTGATCCGGTCGGACCGGAATAGAAGGCGGACGCTGAGGAGTCGTGGGATTAGCCGGTCGCGAGGGCCGATTGCCCGTATTCGTAGGGCGTGGCGAGGACACGGCGGGACGGGATGGAGGATTTGCCGGCCGCGCAGGCGCCACCGGAGCAGACACCCCGCCGCGAGACTGCGGATTACTAAATTGGTCTACAGCAATACCGAAAGGACTACTCTGCGCAAAAACGGAAAACGGCATCGTAATTATCCCCAGACCCGCGATTATTTTTTTCATTTGCTTATTCATCTGCATTTTTTACCCCTTCTTCCATGTTCCTCATCATCTTCCGCACATATTCCTCATACTTTTTCTTTAGCGCAGCTTCTTGTTCGGGAGTTATGGGGTCAGCAGGTAGCACAGGAGTCCAACCTGTATCATCCGGAATCCGCTGCGGAGGGGGAGGAATAGCGGAGGGAGATACTGGTCTACCTAATAAATTATTAATGAAAAGATTCCAAAAACCAACAGATTGGGGGGCAGGGGCAGGAACGACGACCATTGGCGGCGGAATACGCGCCGGCACCGGAGCGGCAACGGTAGGAATACGTACACGAAACTCCCTTTCCGGATATGTATATATAGGATTACCCTCCCTATCGACGCCATTTGGCGTAGGGATAATCACTCTGAATACCTGATAGGTAATACCGTCAACGGTTTCCGTCCTTACGGCAACCGGATTATTTAAATACGGCAGAACGGCATCGGGGACGGGCCGCAGGCGGGGCATAATGACGGTACCGGCATCAGGAGGCGTCAGAACACCCGTACTCATATTCATTTCATAAGTAGCTGTAGGATTCCCGGGATACGTACTAATGAGCGTATTAAGGGCAGGGCCTGGTATGTCTAAGTGGACTTCATTTCCGTTAATAATAATAGGATTTCCCTTTCCGTCTACTGCAATAAATCCCTTACTTAAATCCTTCGGATCAACTGGTTTGACACTAAAAGTAAGAATATCCGGAATCTTCGGCACGGACGCAACAGGAGGCATTGCCCGCGAAGCCGGAACATCTTTCGGTAACTCCTTGGCTTTCGCCGCAGCCTCCCTCATTAGCCTTTCCATTTCCTCTCGAGAGGAATCGATATATGCGATAAGAGCCGCAGGGCCGATGCGTTGAATTTGTCCGTTTGCGCCCACACGGCCAATATATGGAACGACACCGACCTCTGGCCCCTGATCAACCATACTGCCATCCGGATTAAGAAGAGGAATTACATCTCCATTATTATTACGAGTGGAAGTATAAATAATATCAACAAAAGGCTTTATATCATTTTGCCAATTTTTCCCGTATTTTGCGCGCAGAGAATCAGCTAAGGCGTTGCAAGGAGGACACCATGAAACAGGAATATTATTCCCATTAGCATCCACTCTGAATGTATCAGGCAACGAAGTATATATTCTAATATCCGCCGCAAATGCCAAAAACGGAGCGAATACTATACCGATGATAAAGATGCCGATATTTTTTTTCATAATTATTTTTTTCCGTTTTTCATAGCCGCATAGTCAGCATCGAGCTGCTTAATCATCGCCTCGAGCATTTTTATCGCCGCTTCATATTCCGCCCGCGTACGCGGCATAGGCATCGCCAACATCATCGGCGGAACGACTGCCGGCTCCGGTTTTTCAGGAACGGGTGAAAAAGGACTCGGCGGGTCCATAGGGGGCGGCACCGGCATGGGAGTAGTCGGCGGCGGGGGCATTGGCATAGGAGGCCGTACCATATTTCCTTGCGCGTACCGCCGCCATTGCGCGATTGCCGCCGTAACGGCAGCTTTCTGCGTTTGGGCAACCATAAGTATAGGCCGCAATAAAGCAAGGTCCCGGTCACGCTTTTCCCTGCCATATGCAGCAAGCTCAAATATACCGAGTCCTTCTAATCTAGTTATCTTCTCCTGTAATTTTTTAGTCGCGGCATCTACGGCATCGGCTATTTTTTTAGAAGAAGCCTGAAGGTCTGTAAGGCACTTCGCAGCATCGGCGTCGCTTAATGGAAACGTATCCGTACATCTCTTTAATATGGCTATCTCGGCCCGCACCGCGGCAATCGCGTCGCGCAACACTTGAAGGAGATCCGCAGGAGCATTATTCGCAGTAGCGTTTTCGAGATACCCCGGCGGGTTCGTATTCGTAAGCTGCTTCAAAAGCGCCTCGCGCGCCTTCAAAGCGGCTTCGAGGCTCGTATTCAGCTGTTCCGGCGTATAGTCCGTTCCGGCGGCCTGCTGCTGCGCATAAGCAGGATAAAAACCAACTACCGCTACCCCGAAAACGCCCAATAATGCTATTAAACAAAGGCTTTTAAGCCTGTATTGACAATTTATTTTTTTTATAGTAGTATACATATAGATCCAATCCCACTCACAAACGCAGGAGTCCATCATGTCGTCTCGCAAAAGCTTCTTGTGCGGTTTCGCTTCTGCCCTTCTCCTCTCTGTCATCTGCTTCGTTGGATGGCAGGTGTGGGAAGCCCGGCAACTCGAGAAGAACGTCGCGTTCTTCAAGCAATGGAGTGAGCTCAAGTTCGACTCCGCCGACACGGTAGCCGAACCGAAAACCGGCGAATGATCCGCGGCATACGCCGCACCCGCGAAGACCCGACCTCACCCGTCGGGCTTCTTTTTTTTGATTTAAAAGTTATCCCGAGTTAACGAGGTTAAAACTTTTCAATCATGTCCGGAGGGAAGCGCAGCGACGAGGACGATTCAATTGATATGATCCTCCCCTAACTATATCACACTACCTCTACGCGGGTGGCTGTGGATAAGTAACTATCTTCTTGTTGCCGGCGGTCTATGACTCTCTACATACCGTTGGTATTCTTCAAAACTATTAAAACGTTCCGCAGGCCTCAATGCCCCCGGCACGGAAGAAGCGGTATTAGGTACCATCCTCGTAATATAGATCTCGAAAATTCCATCCGGCCTGCCCGCGGGCAAATAATCGCCCATCGAAAAAAAGAATCTTTCACCGTTTTCAACCAGCATCCAGGTGAGGTTCCGACCATTCTCATAGATTTGGTAAATAGGCGGGCGAACCGGACTATTCCACGTAATAATCGGTATCGGGAGAGGAGGGATATCGAAACCAAGATTATTTCCCGGATCATGACTTGCCCCTGGAAGGCCGCTTGCCCCCGGCAAATCACCAGCACTCGGGCCCGGACCCGCGCCGCTCGGGCCGGTATTGGGCGCCCCGATATTCGTCAAAGTCCCCGACTCCGACTGGAAAAACCGCGGGTCAGTAGGAAGGAAAGGATTACTATTAGGCCTCGTTGGCCTAACTACCGGCCGCCTAGGCTCCACATACCGCGGCATGGAAATCTCCTCACCGCCTATGAAAACATGAAAATTAGCATTACCTTCGAAATAAATCCTAAAAAAATCTGCAGGGAGCGGCCTACCGGGGACAATCGTCCCATTAGGTAACGTAACGGGAGGCATCGTTATCAAGCCCGCGTTCATCTGCCGCCGTATTTCGGCCATATCAAAACGCGAAACGTCGGGTATTACGAAACGGCCGGTTGCCGTATCAAACCGGACTGCGGCGGGATTAAAGGCTATATTCCTGAAAGCGTCGTTTTCACGGGGAATATTAAACGATAACCCTGGAGGATATTTAGGGTAATACACAGGCGCGCCCCCTTGATACCTGCAAATATATATCTCACCAGCGTTATAATACGTACCCTGATACCACTCCCATGACGTATTTAATGCGCACGAAACTCCTGCCGAAACTACGGTCGAAGGTAGCGGTGCCACAAGTAACGGCGGCGTTAAATTAGTCCGTGGGAGGCCGACTGGCGGAGCTGTTGGTATAAGAACTGGCGGAACGGGAGTCGCCGGAGCTGGAACCGGCCGTGCGGGGTTCAAAGCTGCCGCTTCGGCGGGGGTTGCGGGGCGATCCGCATCGTACGCAGTACCTTCAGTATTCAGTACATATCTCCATAGAACGCCTTCGTATATCTCAAAACGGATGGGCGGCAAGACTGCTGGCTCAACCGCAAACGCAAGCGCGGGAACAATCGCCGTCAACGCGCATATCGCAAGAATATATTTTTTGAATGACATGTAACTGTTACGGCCGTACCTGCGGAGGCGGTAGTGCGGGCATAGGAACAATACCGAAACCCGGCAACGCGCCCGGATAAAACATGAAGGGTCCGTTAGGATTCGCCGTAACAACGCCAACTGCGCGCGGGCTTTCCGCCTCAACCACCAAATTCCCTTTAGAGTCGTAACAGGCATAATATTTCTTTCCGTTTCTTGTTTTCTCCTCGCAGCGGGTAATAGCTATCGGCGCTTCCTGATTGGGATTAGTTACAGGCTTTCCGGTAATGGGGTTAATCTCCCAATACCCCATATTAATACCGTAATCGAAAAATGCCTGAGGACTCATCTCTTCGCCTAACGTCCCGTCCGGATTAATTTTATAGAACTTATACGTATCAACCGCGCCGTCCCCGTTAGAATCCGAATACTGAATAAAAAGATCAGCGCCTGGAATACCAAGACGGACCCTACCATGACGCTGCATCCATACGTCGTACGTAATATTTGCGGGTGGCGGAGCGTTAAAATTAAGGGAAAATCCATATAATGAAGGATTCACCATCTGCATATTCAAAATAGGCCAGATACCCGAAGTCGCTACTGTCTGATTAAACTGGAACGTAGCGCTCCCCAACGAACCGAACCAATTCTGCCAATTTGCGAATGAGGAAGGGTCAGATGATCCGCCCGTACCCGGCCCACCAAGATTTCCCGCGCTCGGGCCACTGGATGGCGGCGGAGGTTGCGTCAGAAAAGGACTCTCCGAATTTAATAATCCATTCAAATCATTCCATACTCCCGGACGGGGAGCGACAGGTCGCACCGGAATTGGGGTCATATCCCTACCGAAAAGACCAATCCGAATCGGGTCTGCGGGGTGCGTATGCCGAATAACTATGAGAGGCGTAGGGGGAATACCATTAACCCGCAATAGTCCCGGGCCGATCCTTTTTAAATCCTCTAAAGCTTTTGCACGCGCGGCAACCGCTGCAGCGTCAGTAGGGTCTGGCGTACGGAATCTCGGAGACTCAGGAGGAGGGAGTAGTGGGGTAGGGCGTGCCGGCGGAACGAATGGTTGCGGCGGTGGCGGAATAAGAGCTGGCGGAACCGGTCGCGCGGGGTTCAAAGCTACCGCTTCGGCGGGGGTCGCTTCGCGAGGTTCCCAAAACTCACCTTTGCGCTCATATACCCACCACACATCACCGATCTTTACCGGAGGGGGTGGAGTCTCTGCATCGAACGCGAACGCGAGTACGGGGAGAATGGCCGTTAGCGTCACTATCGCAAGAATATATTTTTTGAATGGCATTATAGTAATACTACCATAGCGGTTATTTTCGACTCAGAACTTTTTGTGTCGCCCGCACTATCGATTGTACATCCATGCCGTATTTCACGGAAAGTTTTTCCGGGGATCCAGACGAGCCGAATACGTTCAGCATACCGATAAATTCGATGGGGGTGGGGTGCGTGCGTGCGAGGAGCTCGGCGACCGCGCCGCCAAGGCCGCCGGCTATTTGATGCTCTTCTACGGTTACTACCGCGCCGTATTTTTTTGCGAGATCCGTTATTTTCTTTTCGTCTAAGGGTTTTATAGTGTGGACGTTCAGTACGACGCTCATAATCCCCTCGCGCTCGAGCAGGCGCGCGGCGTGGAGCGCGTTATATACGAGCGGCCCGCAGGCAATGATTACGGCTTGCGGCTTGTGCGATTCCCATACCACCTGCGCTTTATTAGGGGTAAAAGGCGATACATCGGTCGTGAATACCGGCGACTTTTCGCGCGCGAAGCGGATGTAGACGGGCCCCACTATGTGGGCGGCCGCAAGCGTTGCCTTTCGAGCCTCTTCGGCGTCGCACGGCACGATAACCGTCATGTTCGGCAACGCGCGCATAAGGGCGATATCTTCCGTCATCTGGTGCGTAGCGCCGTCGGGGCCAACGGAAATACCCGCGTGATGCCCCGCAATTTTCACGTTCGCGTTGTTGTATGCCACCGTCGTACGGATTTGCTCCCAATTACGCCCCGGAGAAAACGCGGCGTAGGACGCTATGAACGGGATCTTACCGCTTACAGCTAAGCCCGCCGCAACGCACGCCATGTTCTGCTCTGCCACCCCGCACTCAAAAAACCGCGCGGGAAATTTTTCGGCAAAGGCCTGCGTACGGGTTGATTCGGTTAAGTCCGCACACAAAGCGACGACGTTCTTGTTTTTCGTTGCGGCTTCTACAAGGCCTGTTCCATACCCATCGCGCGTCGGCGCCATATCCAACTCACCTTCTTTGAAAAGAGTTCCGAGTAATTTAGCCGCGGGATACAGGGACATTATTTCAAATCTTTTTTAATATCCTCCCATGAAATTATTCTACCGTGTTTAATATCTTCAGCACTCTCTTTAAGAGCTTCCTGCATTTTTTCATCAAACATAATTTCCAAAGTAGCTTTTTCACCTTCAGTAAGTTTAGGAATATTCCTTTGCAGTTCACGCAATGCCTTTACTGTTTTATCAAATAATGATTGCATATTTTTTACTGGTGCTCGCTGATTATCTTTTCTTCGAGAGTGCGTAATTCATGCAACGCCTTTTTTGCCTCGGCTTTGCTGAAAGTCTTACTGTGCCAGTGGTAGTCAAATTCCATGAAGTCGACCCCCTTGCCTGGGATGGTATGCGCAATGATTACTGTCGGTTTTTCGTATACAGCGTGCGCCTCCCATATAGCATCCACGAACTGGGCTATATTATTGCCGTCGATTTCGAGCACGTGCCAATTAAACGCCTCATACTTAGCGCGCAAGGATTCAAGCGGCATCACGACCTCCGTCATGCCGTCTATCTGAATATTGTTGCGGTCGATGATTGCGGTCACCGCATTCAGCTTGTGCTTTGCGGCGAACATCACTGCCTCCCATAGATTGCCTTCTTGGTGCTCGCCGTCAGACAGTACGCAATAGGTGCGATATTTAAGCCCGTCAAGCCTACCTGCAAGCGCCACGCCGCACGCCTGCGAAAGGCCGGACCCTAAGGGGCCGGATGTCGTTTCGATGCCCGGAAGCGCTCCGCGGTGGGGATGCCCCTCGAGCCGCGTGCCTATTTGCCGAAGTGTCTTCATTTCTTCTTTGGGAAAATAGCCCGCGTGCGCCAGCGCCGCGTATTGTATGGGGCAAATGTGGCCGTTCGAGAGGATTACGCGGTCGCGGTCTGGCCATGCGGGCCGGCGATGGTTATGCGCAATGACATGGAAGTAGAGCGCCGCAAAAATATCGGCCATGCCTAAGGGCCCCGCAATATGGCCAGAGCCGGCGTTGATTACCATCTCAACGGCATCATGCCGCAGGGCAGCGGCAATCTCTTCAAGCTTCTTTAATTTTTTTTCGTGGAGGGCGTCCATTATTTAAATACGGGCGAATTTTTCATACGCTTCGTGAGGGTTTTCCGCGCCCCATATGCATGACGACGAGACGACGATATCCGCGCCCGCGTCTTTCGCACGCGCAGCAGTTACGGACGTCATACCGCCATCAACTTCTAGTATAGCATCGGGGAAGGCCGCGCGCAGGGTTTTTATTTTCTGAATTGCCCGCATGTCGAAGCGCTGGCCGGACCTACCGGCGGGAACGGCAAGAACTTGAAAGGCGCTTACGCCCGCAAAGCCAGAAAAATCCGTTATTTCGTCGTCATACGCGAAAGACGGCATGATAGTGGCGCTATAGCGCGCGGCGACCTCGCATGCGCGGCGAAGGCTATGCGCATCCATAAAATGTGCAGGGATCGCAGCGCGAAAAGCGCCAGCCGCAAACCACGGCACGAGACGCACCTCCCAATCGGCCACCATAAGGTGCGTTTCTGTCTGCATACCTACCGGCACTGTGACTCCTTGGAAAGATCCTGCATGCACGTCCACATGCACCATGCCGCCTGCGCCCACTATACGCGGCGCGCGAAGCGCCAAATCACGCGCCTCTTCCGCTGTCCGTGCGTTTATGGAAAGTGCTACCTGCATTATTCAATTTTGCCGATGCGGCGCATATGCCGCTCGGCATCCAAAAACGGGGTAGATAAAAATGCTTCGATGATATCCATCGCCTCGTCATGCTCCGTATAATCGGCGGCAAGCGCTATTACATTTGCATCCTCGTCGCTGCGCGCCGCGCGCGCCTGTTCGGGACTCATAGCGACCGCCGCGCGGATGCCGCGCGTTTTATTCGCCACAATTGCCACGCCATTGCCGGACCCGCATATCACAATCCCCTTTGCACCCGCTTCGTTTGCCACGCGACTTGCGACCGCTTTTGCATAATCGGGATAGTCGTCGCTTTCGTCGTGTATTTTGTCGCCACAATCCTCTACCGCGCGCCCTTCGGCAGCTAAATAATTTTTAATATATTCTTTTAATGCGAACCCGCGATGATCCGTGCCGATGTAGATGGTCATAGTGCGAGTATAGCCGAAACTTTCTCTACATGCCTTACTAAGGTCGACACGTATCCCCACTCATTGTCGTACCACGAGAGGACTTTTACCAAGTCGCCGTCGACGACCTTAGTGAACGACAAGTCGACAATAGCCCCGAATGACGTGCCGATAATATCGGACGATACTAAGGGCTCGGCCGTAACGCCTAATATACCCTTCCACTGTTCGTCCTGCGCTGCTTTTGTGAACACCGCGTTTACTTCGGCGGTAGTTGTGGGCCGCGCCGCAATAAACGTAAAGTCGGCAATTGAGCCGGCGATGACCGGTACGCGGAGCGCGATGCCGTCGAACTTGCCTTTAAGAGAAGGTACTGCGCGGGTTATCGAAATCGCGGCGCCCGTTGTACTCGGTACAATATTCGCCGCTGCTGCGCGGCCGCGCCGAAAGTCTTTCGAGCGGGCGTTGCCGTCTACAAGTGATTGCGTTGCCGTATAGCCGTGTACGGTCGAGAGTATCGCTTTTTTTACGCCGATAGAATCCGCCATGAGAAACGCCACGGGGCTTGCGGCGTTTGTGGTGCACGACGCATTAGACGACACGGTGCAGGTTTTTAAGTCCTGCTCGTTGATACCCATAAGGATGGTCTTACCGCTTACACCATCTTCTTCTTTTGCCGGCGAAGCGATTACCACGCGCTTTGCGCCTGCCGTTATATGGGCGGATGCACCGGCAAACGATTCGAATAATCCCGTCGCTTCTACGGCAATATCCACGCCATGCTTTGCCCACGGTAACTGTGCCGGATCCTTTTCTTGCGTTAACAAAATCTTTTTGCCGTCTACTACTAAATACGTAACGCCGTTTTCGATGCCCGTTGATACTTTTTTGCCGTACCCCCAGTATACGGTGTCGTGCTGTAAGAGGTATGCGAGATTTTCCGCATCCGTTAGGTCGTTGATAGCCACTATCTCCAAATCCGCATGCGCGGGATTATTAAAAACTTGGCGGAAGAAAAGCCGCCCGATCCTACCGAATCCGTTAATAGCAATCTTTGTCATCTATACTACTTATTGTACCTTGTCGCCGATTTTTATCCCAAACTTTTTAACGCTCCCCGCGTTAATCTCAAGCACGTTCGTCACCGGCACGGGCGGGTAATAGAGCTTATAACCAGTTTCGCTCATAGGGCGCGCGTTTTCCGTAACACCCATAACGAGGCCGTTTTTAATCCATACAAAGTCGAGGGGGAAGGCCATACCTTGCATCCAAAAAGCACCGGAAGAAGGCGACGGAAAGACGAAAAACATTCCCTGTTTTGCACTAAGGGGCGCATGACCCGAAAGCCCCTTACCGCGCGCTATAAAGGTATCCGCAACTTCTACCGAAAACGAGATTCTACCCACGCGGAGCGTTTTTATGGGGAGTGGGCGGGCGGTTGCCGCATATACCCAGGCGGTGCCGCCAAATACGAGAACAATAAGCGAAATGCCGAATAGTGAAGCCATCTTCATTACCTATAGCATGATACTAGTTGACAGATATAACAAGCCATGCTACTATATAACTAGTGCTCCCTTGGAAGGGAGAAGTTTTTGAAAATCAACTATTTCAGGAGGAATGACCCATGTTAGTGCTGACGAGAAAACGTGATGAGAGTATCATCATCAGCGACAACATTGTTATCACAGTGATTGGTATTCGCGGGGATAAGGTGCGGTTCGGCATCGAAGCGCCGAAGGAAGTTTCTATCCATCGACAGGAAGTCTACGAAGCGATTCAGCGCGAAAACATTCTCATTCAATTGAGACAGCCGGAAATGAAATAAGCACTCCTTCCGGCTTACGGACATGTGGCTAACCACCCCCCGACATCCAACATGTCCGTGCTCCCCACCCCGCAACGATAACTCGTTGCGGGGTTTTTTATTTGAAATAAATCTTCTTCGGGTCGGCATATATCAAGTTAAGGTTTTGGCTACCGCCACCCGCATGGGAAAACCGATAATACCCTACTGTTATATAGTCGCCTTTTTCGATTGCAGTGTCGGTCGTTACATGCGCGCTGGTGTTTGCCATGAGCGTGTCGTAATTATAAGCGTCGCTAAAAAGCCCGTTATCGGTTGTCATGTTACCGCGCGTATCTGGTAGCACAAGGACGTTCTGCCACGGAAAGCTGCCGGCGCGTATTATCGGGTACTGCATACGGAGCGCGTAGCTGCTGCCGGTCGATTGCCGATTATCGGCCGTTGAAATATACGCCTTACCGTCTGGCGCGTGGTTTAAATAAAAGGCGAGAGCGCCCCATGACGGTTCGTCTTTATTGATAAGGGGGATAAATGGATACGCTCCCCACGCCACGCTGATGCGCGCGCCCGAACTATCTGGATTTTTAGTAACCGTTATCGTGGGCAGGGTAAAAGGTGCCGCGCTTTTTTCTTCGGCTATGTTTACCTTGCTGGCGCTCGGAATCGGCTCGTCGTCCGCGAGGCGCACGCACGAATTAGGGCTCGGCGCCTGCCGCGCGCGCACTGCGGAAGTTTCGCCCACGCGCTCGGCGCTCATGCCGGCGGCGAAACCCGCGATAGCTTCTTTTATATACGCGATACTGTCGACTATGTTCGTGTCGCTGTCGCCTTGCACGGTGTTGGGGGTGGCGCTGAGGTAAATGGTCGCCGCCGTATTATTGAGCGTGCCGGAGCTCCATATAAATTGTGGGCGTGCGTCAGCGGGCGGGGCGCCGAGCCAGGCAAGAAAGCAGCCGTTTGCGGGGATGGAAAGCCCGTCATCAAAATTCTTTTTCTTTATTGTGCCTAAGGCACCTGACTTAATTTGGATCGACCAGCCCGTAAGACGTACCACCTCGTCCGTCGCGTTATAGAACTCGACGAATTCGTTGCCCGCATCCACCCCATCCGCATCAAACAGGAATTCGTTTATTATCACGTCCCCGCGGGTAAATTGTGGGACGGGCGCCGCGGCTACGGTTACGGATTGTACGACGGACGCGGCTTGCGACGACGATCCACCCACTGCGCTACCGGCTTTAATTAAGGGTGGCGCGCTGTTTTCTGCCCGCGGGGTGCCAAAGATGCCATTTGCGCCGCTACCCGTATAGTCGTGCCACGAAAAATCACGGTCGCGCTCCATTGTGCGGCGCGCTGCCGCGTCCCCCGCGGGCCATGCCGGATCACCACCTACGTCGTCCGCAGCTTTACACGTGGCGTCGAGGAGCCGCACGCCGTCGTCCGTGTTTGCTAAACTGCCGACGTATATAAAGTCAGCGGTAATGCTTGGCACGCTAGTATCATCCGTACGCTCAAGTAAATAATAACTGGCAGTGGGGATTGTGGTGCCTGCGGGGATAACCGCACTTATACTGCCTTTCTTAGAAATCACTTGCCAGCCGCCGATCACGGCCGGAACATCACTTATATTTTTAAGCTCAATCCACTCGTCGCTCGCGCTCGAGGTGCCACCCATCCACGCCACTTCGTTTACTATCACGGGGCCGCGCGTAGGCGTAACGCTTTTTGCGTACGCGCAGGCCTTCGGCGGCGCGGTTTTTACCGTTACTTTTTTAGCTGCTGTGGTAGATGATTTTGATTTTACGGAAGCGGCTTTCGGCGCCGGCGTTTTTTTCGTCGCTGCCTTTGTTGCGGATGCGGACGCTTTCGTTTGCGCGGTGGGAGCGTCGATTACATTCGCTTCGAGCGGAATACTTTCGGCTTCGGTAAGGCCGTCCCCATACGAATCCACGCTCTCGGCGGTACTCGCGAATACGTCCACCACACTCGCGAGCGTCGCATAGATGCTCTTGGAATTCTTTTCGTTTGTCGCCTGTTCTTTTTTTAGCTTCTCGCCTTCGGTTATGAATAACTTCACCATCCCTGCGCCGTGGCGAATAACGTGCGCGGATAAAAGGCGCCAGTAGTCGGAGAGGATTTTATTTTCTTCATGATTTAAAAATTTCGATTCTTGCAACGAAGCCCAAAGATATTTCTGAATTTTAACGTAATGGACTAAATGATATGGCGCACCATATTCATCTGCTTTGAACCCGTATAAATATTTACCCTCCTGCTTTATATAGTCTGGTTTAGGTTTTTGATATGCCGAATCATTTATCGTGTCCGCGCTGTAAAAACCATTATTCGCATACGTCGCAGCTATATCAAAATAGCTCGCCATATCCGCTAAAATAACCGGTGGTTTTGCATCCGGCAGTGGCACAAGCGTTTTAGTAAAGCTTTCGTAGGGACTGTCGACTATATGCGCATCGTTGCGCACGTGGTCGGGCACCGACGCGTCTTCGAGCAAGTGCAAGACGTGCCCTAAAATTAAAAATGCACGGTGGTAGTCGCTATTGGCATACGCATCAAGCCCCTTACCCCACGTAAAGTTATTTACATCATCCGCCACAGCCCAGCTTTTAGACCGCATCCACGACTTACCGCTAAACGACAACCCCCGATTACGCACGGGGTCGTAAAAGTGGTTAAGCGAGCGGCTATTATCGTCTTCTTCTTTTGCCCCGCGGACAAGGTCAAAGCGGAATTCGCTATCAATCTCCGCGTCCGGATACGTGGCATTGTACTTTTCGATAATCGCGTTCGTTAAAGCCGCGTGGGCGGAAATCTCATAGTCACGCGCAGGGAGCGGGTAGAATATGCCGACTATAAATACCACACCTAACCCCAAGCCCCACCTGCGTATAAACCTTACAAACTCTGGAGCTTCCATACTCCAGAAAACGTATTTAATTCCATATCTAAAATAGCGCCGACAGTCCCATCATCATTTAATAATTCATACCCCGCATCCCCTTCGTAGGCAGGGCTCGTCGGCTTCGCATTCTTTTCTATATCATCCGCCATCTGCGGAAAAAGCCCCTGTGCCTTCAAGTCCGCCATGCGCGTTTGCCACTTGGCGCGACTACTATTATCGTCAAGCATAAAAAATTCCGCTGCCGCCTCCGCATCGTTCGCCCGCAACGCAGCAATAAACATTACCAAGGTCTCCGCCGGCGTCGCCCCGCCCACATCGTCCCGCATCATCGCCATTTTATATTCCGCAAACGGATCCGCATCGTTATTTGCCTGCATGCGATACCAATAGACCCCGAGAGCAATCACCGCAATAACCACGAGCCCCACAATCACTTTTTTCTTTTCCATGCGTATCGTGAAATAAATCCTATTTAAAATATTTGAATATATACAACGCTCATTCTCCGCATTAATTCTTTTGATACTAGCCCAACCCCCCACCGAATCTCAATCAAACATCCACAACTTATCCCCACATTATCGTCATATGCCGACCGGCATATGACGATAATGTGGTACATATATAAGGATATGGGGCGTATATTAGACGAATTAAGCATACAGGCATTAAAAGCGCTCGATCGAGGGTATCTCGACATGAATGACCTATTCGATTTTCTTATGTCCCGCACCCTCGAAGGCAGTGGACACCGACTTAGCAAGGAAGGATATAAAGCGTTCAAGCGGCGATCATGGCAACGGAGAGTTACTTTAAATACGGAAAACCAAGCTATAGCAGATAAAAAACGATTCACGGATCTTATATACCGATTACACTCCCATGGACTAATAACGAAGAATCAGAAAGGCATGAGAGCAACGCTCTCCATAACCCAAAAAGGAACTGAAAAAATCCATGTACTCAAAAAACGATTTGAACGCGACACGAAACTCCGCCCCGCCCCCGGCACACCAACACGGTATAAAAAAATAAAAAGTGCTAATCCTATTATCGTAAGCTTCGATATCCCCGAAAAGGAATCACCGAAGCGGGTGTGGCTACGAAGCGCCCTACATAACCTCGACTACAAGATACTCCACGAAAGCGTATGGATAGGAAACAACCTCCTACCAGAAGATTTTTTAGAAGAATGCCGGAAAATGAACTTAGGGAAATATGTTCATATATTTTCCGTATTAAAAAAAGGAACTATCCCCGACTAACTTAGTATCGTCATATGACGGTCGGCATATAACGATAATGAAGTGACAAGATAAGACTGTACTATGCACGCGGTAGCGCGGGGGCAGTATAATACTGCGGAGCTATTTGCCGGAGTGGAGGTAGGTGTGGGCGTTAAGCAATGCGCGTACGGCGTCGCCGGCGGCGATATTATTTTGCTGGTACAGGCTATCCGTTACGTCCCCCGCTGCCCAGACACCTACTACCGATGTGCGCATAGTGCGTGGGTCTACTTTTATACGGCTTATTTCGTCCGTTTCCACAAATCCTTTTACTAGGCCGCTATTGGGAATCGAGCCGATTTCGATAAAGACGCCTTCTACTGCTAACGTTTTTTCTTCGCCCGTTACTATGTCTTTATACTTCATGCTAGAGACAAACGAATCGCCCATTATTTCCCTTGGTATGGCATTGAATATGAATTCGACCGTGGGAAATGTCTTAATTTTTTCTTGCGTCACGGCATCACCCTTAAGCGTTGCGCCACGGTTTACCATATAGATTTTCTTTGCGTACGGGTAGAGATCTATCACGGCTTCGAGACCGGCGTTGCCAGCGCCGACAACCGCCACATCTTTACCGCCAAACAAGGGTGCGTCGCAAATGGAACAATACACAACACCCTTACCATCGAGCCGGTCTTCACCCGTAATACCCAACCGCTTACGGCTTGAGCCAGAGCAAACTATGACAACGCGCGCTTCGGCTGACTTACCGGCCTTCGTTGTTATAGAAAAAAGATTTGTGTCAGACGCAGAGCGCGTAACGGACTCTACGCGGTCGCTCCAAATATCCACGTCGTCCTTATAGCCACGGATATGCTCCTCGAGTTTTTCCGCGAGGACGATGCCCGAGATACTCCGCTCGCCGATCCAATTATGGATATCAGCAGACACAATAGATTGACCACCAAAACTTTCGGCGACTAAGAGCGTCTTCGCTTTTTTACGTGCGGCATAGACGCCCGCCGAAACGGCAGCGGGCCCGCCTCCTATAATTACAATATCGTACGGCATTAGCCCGTTATACCGAGTGCGGTAGAAATCGCCGACTTGTCGAAGCCGACGAATATCTCGCCGTCGATGTCTATTACCGGCACACCCAGCTGGTGCGACTTATCGACCATCTCTTGCCGCGCTTTCAAATCTTCCGCCACGTTATACTCGACGTACTCGAGACCGTTCTTCGTAAAAAAGTTTTTTGCCATTACGCAATAGACGCACGTCGGGGTGGAATACACAGTTATTTTTTTCATATACGGATACTAACAAAAGATTGAAAAAACGGCAAAATTAAGGCATAATAAGGGCGATGAACCCTGCGCTGCGGCTTAAACAAATACTCCTCGTGGTGGGCGATGTGGCAACCTTATACGTTGCGCTTTTTGTCACCCTCTTTATACGGTACGGAGTGACATGGGAAGGCGCCGAAACCCAAAGCCACTTCCAGCCATTTTCGATACTCTTTGCCGTCTGGATACTCGTGTTTTATATCAACGGCCTCTACGAAATCGGCCGGATGAAAAATACGGCGACGTTCCTTAAAAACCTCGGTGCGGCGACGTTCGTTGCCGCCACGATTTCCGTCGCCTTCTTCTACTTCATCACCATCTACGGCATCACGCCGAAAACGAACCTCTTTATCTTCCTCCTCCTTGCGTTCGTCTTCATGTACCTATGGCGTACCTTCTATAACAACGCCTTAGGTCAACACCTACCCGTCACTTCCGTGGCGTTTTTTAGACAATCAAAAGTAACGGAAGAAATTGCCCGCGAAATAACGGAAAATCCCCAACTCGGCTACCGCGTAGTACATGACGTAGAAAGCGCAGACCTTATCGTTGTGCCACCGCAGGCAGGCAACGGCACGCACGTGACGACACTCTACCGCTACGCCTTAGCGGGTGTAGAAATTACCGACACCACTACTTTTTACGAACTCGTGTTCGGCAAACTGCCGATAGCAGAACTCGAAGAAGCGTGGTTTTTAAAAAGCCTTGCAAACCGCCATACAATCTACGACTTTTTCCGCACACCGGTCGAAATCTTAATGGCGCTCGTGATCCTTATAATCACCCTCCCCGTGATGGCGCTCATCGCCATCCTCATAAAACTCACGTCCCGTGGACCCGTGATATTTAAGCAAGTGCGCACCGGTGAATTTGGGAAAGAATTTACCTTATATAAATTTCGCAGCATGATCGCGAACGCCGCTGACGGATCTGCCGAAGCAGGAATAGGGGCCGTATGGAAAACCGAAAACGATCCTCGCTTTACGCGCGTTGGTCGCATAATCGAGCGCACGCACGTGGACGAGCTACCCCAGCTTTGGAATATTCTTAAGGGCGACGCTTCGTTTGTCGGCCCGCGGCCAGAACGCCCCGCATTTGTTATGGAGCTTAAAGAGAAAATCCCCTATTACGAGCTACGCCACCTCGTACGCCCCGGTATCGCCGGCTGGGCACAACTGCAATATAAATACGGTAGTTCGGTGGAAGACGCATATAAAAAACTGGAATACGACCTCTACTACCTAAAGAACCGATCATTTCTTTTGGATTTTTCTATCATCCTTAAAACGGTAAAGCTATTTTTCGTCCGCCCTGCATGACATCCTCCCGCGTCGTCAAAAATACCGTCTGGCTCACCGCCTCCGAAATCATTGGCCGCTCATTACGTATTGTCCTTATTTTTTATTCCGCACGGCTCCTTGGCGCAGGCGAGTGGGGCGTATCATCCTACCTCTTGTCATGGGCGGTGCTTTTTACCATAGCCACCGACTTGGGGCTTTCGGCTATCGTCACGCGCGAACTTATACGCGACCATAGTCGCCGTGCCGAACACCTCTCAACATTCCTCTTCGCGAAGCTCGCTCTCCTTTTCGTCGCTAGCTTTATCATTATCCTTGCTGTCCCCGCGGTAAGCGCACTCCCCTTATCGCAGTCACTTATGATATCGCTCGCGTTCCTCGTCTTCTTCGACAGTATGCGCATTATAGCTACGACCGTTAACAAGGCGCACGAAATGATGCGGAACGAGGCATTCATAAATATTTTAACGCAGGCGGCGATCCTCGTAATCGGTATAGCACTACTCTTACGTAACCCGTCTGCCGAAGCCCTAAACATTGCCTATGCAATAGGCAGCGGTATAGGCACCCTCTACGCTTTTTTCCTTATCCGCGATTATTTACCGGGCATGCTATCGACATTCCGCCGGCCGCTCGTACGACAGCTCATGAAGGATGCCTTACCGATAGCGGTTGTCGGACTTTTAGGCAGCCTGATGCTTAACACCGATATCGTAATGCTTGGGTGGATGCGCACGGCCGCCGAAATTGGCTACTACTCGGCGACGCAAAAAATAATCTTCACGCTCTATGTCTTGCCGACATTAATCGCATCCGCCACCTTTCCTGTCATGGCGCGCCTCGCGCATGACCGGCTAGCATTCAAGGCATTCTTCGAAAAAACTATGCACGGTGCGCTCATGATTGCACTACCCGTGACGGTAGGCGGTGTGATAACTGGCCCGCGGCTTATCGAGCTCTTTTATGGTGCGGAATATCTACCCGCAACAGCGTCATACATCATACTGCTTTTCACCGTGCCGATTGCTTTTGCAACGGCTATTATCAACAACGCCTTAATAGCGCACAACAGCCAAAAACATTTCCTTGCGTATGCCTCAATAGGACTCTCGATGAATATCGCTTTAAACTTCATCCTTATACCGTTTTTGGGGATTAACGGCGCGGCACTCGCGACGTTCATTACCCAAACTGCCACGGGGCTTTTTATATGGCGGAAGATCAACCTGCTTTCGGGATTCACCATCCCCCGTGGCCTCGGCAAAGCCTTTGCCGCCTGTGCCGTTATGGGGGTAGTGGCATATGTGGCGACACGTGCCCATATGCCCGTACTTCTCGTTATCTGTATCGCAGTAGTCTGCTACGTGGGCGCCTTATGGGCAACGCGAGAACCGGCGTTTCTCGAATTGACTAAAAGTGGAAAATAACCCACAATAACCGCATTCTTATGAAGATTTTAGTGACTGGCGATGCGGGGTTTATTGCCTCGCATATTGCCGATAAATACCGCGCCTTGGGGCATACGGTTGTAAGCGTGGATAACCGGCATAAAAAGCCAGTGGACATTAACGACGCCGACGGCCTTATGAAGCTTTTCATGAAAGAGAAGCCTGATATGGTAAACCACCACGCGGCAATCGCCGAAGTTCTTAAATCCGTGCGCGATCCCCTCCCAACCTTCCAGACCAATGTACTCGGCACCATCAATGTTTTAATGGCCGCAGGCGCCTGCGGCACGGTAAAGAAATTCATATTCGCTTCGACGAGTGCGGTATACGGCGACCCCAAGAAACTTCCCGTAACGGAATCCGCGCCGATCAACCCCTTATCGCCCTACGGCCTCGCGAAGTCGATGGCGGAAGATGCAATTAAGTTTTATGCGAAACTATTCGGATTTAAATACCTTATATTCCGCTACCCGAACGTGTACGGCCCGCGCCAAAACCCCAAGGGTGAGGCGGGTGTCGTCGCAATCTTCACGGATCTTATGCGTAACGGAAAACAGCCGACGATATACGGCGACGGAACAAAAGCCCGCGACTACGCCTATATCGAAGATATCATCCGCGCGAACGCCATTGCACTTAAAAAAGGAACTAATGAAATAGTAAATCTCGGCTGGGGTGCACCCGTCGCCGACCAGACAATCTTTGACGAGATTGCGAAGAATATCGCTTTCAAGGGCGTTCCCACCTACGCCCCGTACCGCAAAGGCGAAGTGTATAAGACATCACTCTCATCCCAAAAAGCTTTTGCCGTGCTCGGCTGGAAGCCGAAGATTACTTTCGCCGAAGGCGTTAAGCGTCACGTCTGCGAAACCAACAAAGCCTAAATCTCCGTGATACGGCACGCCCATTCGTTCTTGTTCAAAAACACTGGCCTACGCCAAACGGTTCTTAAAAATGCGTTTTGGCTTTTTTCCGGCCAGACGGGCGGGCGCGCCATCCGCGCCATTATCGTAATCTACGCCGCACGCGTTTTAGGTACCGCGGGGTTCGGCATCGCCTCGTATGCGCTATCGCTCACCGCCCTCTTCCTTATCATCGCCGACATGGGAATATCATCCCTCCTCACAAAGCACGCGGCACAAAATCCCGACGAACGCGAGCGCTACTTCGCGACGCTTTTTATATTGAAATGCCTCTGCATCGGCGCAAGCTTCGCGATGATCCTTATCATCGGCCCTTTCGCCTCTAATATTCCCGAAGCCATAGTACTTTTGCCACTTGCAGGACTCGTGCTCGTATTCGACAGCTTACGGGAATTTGCGCTCGCGATGGTGCGCGCACGAGAGAAAATGGAATATGAGGCGGCACTTTCGATAATCACAAACGTGGCGACCGTAACACTAAGCCTGCTCTTTCTTGCTATTAATAAAACACCCCAAGCACTCCTTACAGGATATGCTGTGGGGAGCGGCTTCGGGCTTGCGCTCGCCGTATGGGCCTTGCGGGGTTACCTCAAAAAAACACTCACGCATTTTGACGCAACTCTCGTGCGCCCCCTTGCCGCGCAAGCACTCCCCCTCGCGATGACCGCACTCCTCGGTGGCACCATGCTTACCGTCGACATGCTCATGCTTGGCTACTTACGAACAGCAACAGAAGTAGGGCTGTATGCCGCCGTGCAAAAACTAATACAAATTGCCTACTCGCTTGCGGGTATTGCGGGTATCAGCCTTTTTGCCACGTTCAGCCGCCTCTACGCAAAAGATCACCCCCGCTTCAAAGAGCTCTTTAACCAAGCCTTTCGCGTAATGACCTACGGGAGCGCGGCTATTGCGATTTTGGGAATTATTTTCGCGACGCCAGTACTCACCCTTATATACGGAACAGCATATAGTGGCGGCGCAACCGCATTCCGCTTACTTGCGGCAACGTTCTTCCTTTTAGCACCTACAGAAATTGGCATACATGCACTCCTTGCCGCCGGCAGACAAAAAGTATTTCTCTATTCCGCCCCAATTGGCGCCCTTAGTAATGCGGCCTTGAACGCCCTCTTTATTCCTTATTGGGGAATCACCGGCGCCGCACTCTCGACCCTTATTACACAGATAGCCGTAAACGCCTATTTATGGAAGAAAATACGAGAGCTCTAAGAAAGTTATTTATCTGCCCTTTCTCTCACTTTCACTTAAATATATTTTCTGTCGCAAGCCCGATGACGAATATGTATGATTCCGCACAAGATAATGAATACGTATTCCCATCTCCTTACACGCTTTTTTCACTAAAGATTCCTTATTTCTCCAATCCTCTCCGAGAAAATAGACGGCTGGTTTTAATTCCCGCACCATCCGCACTAAATCGGCCTCGGTACTATACTTCTTAATCTCATCTATATACCGTATACCACTTAAGATTATCTGCCGTTCTTCAACGGACATAATTGGCTTATTTTTTTCTTTCCTATCAACACTCGGATCCACCTGCAAGCCAATTATAAGCTTATCGCAATTCTCCCGCGCCTCCTTGAAGCCTAGGACATGCCCCGTATGACATAAATCAAACGAGCCAGCGAAAAATCCTATTTCCATAGTATAGTAGCTTTGCATCCGGCGGCCTTGCCGGCATCAATATCAGTTTGACGATCCCCGACCATAACAGACTCGCTTATATCTATATCTAAGTCGCGCGCCGCCTGTAGGAGCATCCCTGCTTTCGGCTTACGACATTCACACGTATCTTCATATCCATGCATACAAGAATATACGGCATCGACATCAGCATCTTCCGCCCTCAGTAATTCACGCATATATGCATGCACGTCATCTAAATCCTTTTCAGACATCAATCCTAAACTAACTCCGCGTTGGTTCGTAACAACCACGATCAAATAGCCCGTAGCATGCGCAAAACGGATAAGAGGTATAATTTCCGGACGCAGGCGAAATTGATTACGCGAAACAATATAGTCCCCCGCCGGCGCTGATTCATTAATCACTCCATCTCTGTCTAAAAATAACGCTTTTTGTTTCATGGTTATGATTCCTGATAACGGTTAAAAATAACCTTTGACCCTTCAGCATCAAAACCAATAGGCAACTCCCTACGGCCTTTAAACGCCATGCGGATTTTCGCATGCGCCTTAGGAGGTGCCATGAAAAGCACAAAGCCACCGCCACCCGCACCCAAAAGTTTTCCACCCCACGCCCCTGCCTTACGACCCGCGGCATAGACGGCATCAACTTCCGCGTGTGCGAGCGCGTGACTCTTTTTCTTGAGCTCCCACGCCTTGTGAAGCATCGTCCCTATTTTTTTAAATTCACCTTTTATGAGCGCCTGTTTGAAAGGAATTACCATATCTACCATTTTCTTTTGCGCCATAAATACTGCCATATCATTCTTCATAGCGTGCGAAACACCCGCATGAATTGCCGCCGCATCACGCGCCCCCGCAACATGGAAAGCGATCAAGTGACTATTGAATTCTGCGAGAATTTTTTTAGAAATATGCACGGGACTTACTTTCACGCCCTGCGCTGAAAAATCGATGATATTCATACCGCCGAACGCCGCCGCATACTGATCTTGCTTACCAATTTTTTCCCCGAGCATCCCCATTTCCACATGGCATGCGGCCTCTGCTAGGGCATATTTGTCCGTATGCGGCTTACCTAAAAATTCACTCAGGCCGTGCATAAGCGCAACTAAAAAACTCGACGAGGCACCCAAGCCCGAACCCGACGACGGCACGTCCGAAATAGAAACTATTTCTAAGCCCTTTTCAATACCAAAATGTTCGAGCGCCGCACGTACGCGCGTATTTTTCACCTCATGCGGCTTATCAACTAACTCGGTTACGGAATAACCAATGCGGAACTTACCATCAAACTTTTCGTTAATCGCCACGAATACATATTTATTTATTGCAGCAGAAATAACGCGCCCTGGGGTCTGCTCATAAAACGCCGGCAGGTCACTGCCGCCGCCCATAAAACTTATACGTAATGGTACGCGAACGATTATCATATAGTTATAAAAGTCGCTTAATGCGCGCCGCGAATGGAAAAAGCGCCTTACGGGCGAACGCGGGAACATACGAAAAAAGAAGCGCCGCAAGATTAATAGCATAACCACGCACGAAATGCGGGTAGTCGCGACGGAAGCGAACGACAATACCCACAAGCGTTTTTGCGTGCGCCCGTTGATGCACTAACGTCTTATTCTGGCCAGCCATCAAGAAGCCCGTAGAATATTCAGGGATGTTGTGCAGAGTGCCCTTCTTCCCCATCGCGAGCCATAGCGTCCAGTCTTCCGCATACTGCCGCTCGTAGCCACCCTCCGCGAGTGCGGCCGCTTTGCGGTACAGCACTGCCGAATGGGTAAAGGGATTAGATAAAAGCGCGCCGTCGCGGATAGCCGCATCATTCTCCGCCTTCAAGTACCGGTAGCGTTCTTTTCCGTCGCCGTCGACGACAATAACTCCCGTTCCAATAATTACGCATTTCGGATTAGCGTCGAGATACGCAACCTGCTTTGCGAGCTTTGCCGGATCAATCCAATAATCGTCGTCGTCCAAGCGGGCAATATATTCACCCTGCGAACGCTTTAGACCATCGTTTAATATTTTCGAAATATCGGGGTATTCGTTAACTAGATTACGATGAGGCTTAATACGCGCATCTTTCGCCGCCCATGCCGTGAGCGTAGCCCACGTATCGTCAGTCGAAGCGTCGTCTGTCACTACGAGCTCCCAGTCCGTAAACGACTGGCTACGGATGCTTTCTATCGCGCGTGATAAGAGCGCCCCGCGGTTATGCGTGGGCATCACGACGCTTACGCGCGGCGATTTACCCATTTCCATACCCGTATATAATGCATAAAATGATGTTTTTTGGCAAAATTGACAAATGATACACAAAAATGTATGATAGCCATGTTCTTTCCCATCATCAGACTTCCAAAAAAGGGCATGCCATGAGCAAAAGTATTTCTTCAGAGGGGCAGAGAATCATCGAAATTCTTTCAGAATTTCCTGAATTTTCTGCAATTAGCAAAGCGTCAGAAAAAGATGTAAATCAAGAAGTGAATAGCGCCATGAAAAAATTGAGAAAGATGACCGACGAAAAAGCGCACACGGCGGTAAGTCGCATCGAATCGCTGGCTCAGGAAAAAAGGTTCCGTGAAGCCGAAAAACGAGGCTGCTTCATCGGCTTTGACCCATCATTTGATTAGCAATGCGTATGCCAACCAGCCTGCTAATCTAAGACCCCCTGAAAATTCACGGGGTCTTTTTTTAGGTTTATTGCATTTCCATAACATGCTAAATGCGGTACGCTTCGCTATATCATGAAAATCCTCTTCGTCTGCCGTGCAAATGTGACCCGCAGCCAAATGGCCGCCGCCTTGTTTAATAAAAACGCCCAGGGGGGGCATACAACAGTATCCGCCGGCACCTTCGTGACCGATGAAAACGGGAACAGTATGGACGGGCATATGCTAAAAGAAACGCCGGCATCAACCTACATATTCACCTGCATGGAAGAAGAGGGCATTAATATACAAGAAAATACACGGCAACAGGTAACGCCAGAGCTAGTCGCAAATGCCGACACCGTAATAGCCCTCGTCCCCCAAGAAACGTGCCCCGACTTTATGCGTAATTCACCAAAAACTGTTTATTGGAACGTAGAAGATGTTACAAACGTATCACTTGAAGAATTCAAAAAAGTGCGTGAACGAATACGGCCACTCGTCGCACAATTCATAGAATCTCTCTAATACTTTATTTCTTGCGTGCGCGGACGAAATACGCGAAGCACAAAAGTTCGCTTGAACCGGAATCGAACAACATTACAAAACGAAGGAATACAATTAAGGGAAGAATAAAAGGAATACTTAGGATTGCGCCGAGTATACCCGCATAACGCCGGCAAAAACGCGGAACAAGCATAACCTGCTGAAGAGCGGCCGTAAAAAATGACCCTTGTGGAGCACACTCAAGAATCTCATAGCCCGCTAAATGCTTTTCATAAAAATACCGGTTAAACCCCGTGCAGAAATGATACGGGGCGAAATGCGTCATGCTCGTGAAGGGCGAGGTGATGATGAAAATACCACCGGACTTCAAAAGCCGTGTGCATTCGGCGATAGCGGCCACGGGGTCAGGTACGTGCTCTAATACTTCCGTACAGATAATCACGTCGAACGACACGTCGGGTTGCGGAATCGAAACGATATCGCAAACTATGTCGATATTAGAACGGTCCCACGTGCCGGTATGAAGCCCAATACCATCCCCCGCCCCATCGTACTTAGAAAAATCCTGCGCAAGGTATGTTTGGCCCACGCACCACTTCTTGTATGGCGTCTCGCCCGCACCTACATCCAAAACGCGCAAACCGCGCGGTAAAGCGAGTAAGGTTTTTTTAACCCACCGTGCACGGTCACCCGCAATATTGATACGGAAAAAATCGAGTAGTATATCTTTACCTAATTTCATATAAATCATACCTCTCCGTTAGCAGTACGATACCGCTCCGGCGTACCAATATCCGTAACGTACCCCGCGCTTCGGTATCCATATAAGCGACCTTCTGCCGCGAGGCGCGGAAAGAAATCATTTTCTGCTGATAACGGCCCTTCGGGTAATTCGGCGATAAGCCTCCTATTCATCCAATACGCGCCAGCGCTCATAAGACTCCCTGCACCTGCCTTTTCGCGAAAGCCGGCACGCCCGTCTGTAGCAATATCCACCCTACCATAATCAGCTTCGGTACGCGGCGCAACCGCAACGAGCGTTACGCCGGCATTTTTTCCCCTATGATACTCAAGTGCCTCATTAAAATTAATACCGCCGAAAAACGCATCACCGTTGATTGCCAAAAAATGCTCGCCGTGAATATATGATAGAGCGCTACGTATTGCTCCGCCCGTGCCGAGGGGCTCTTTTTCTTCGGATACCACTATTTCACAATCCGTAGGAACGGCTATATCCGCCACGTGCGCGCGCACTTGATCGCCACGCACGCCAGTAGCAAGCACGATGCGCTTAAAACCGTTTTGGATAAGACCGCTTATTATCATGTCGAGCACGGGAACACCGCGCACTTCGGCAAGTGCTTTTTGCTTATTGGGCACGACAGAGGCAAGGCGCGTGCCCGCCCCGCCGCATAAAATAATAACTTCGTTCATTTTCATGTTCATACTGCCATGCGCAATCGTGCGGCGATTTTTCGGCGAAGGAATGCCGGCATTACGCGGAGAACTACAGGATGCTTTAAAAAATTCTTAAACCGCAACCGCAAGGAGCCGTATAACAACGTAAACGCGTACCGCGGATTAACGTAGAGGAGAATAAGCTTCGCGCGCGAAAAAGGCAACTGTAAAAACGATCCGTTGCCGGCGCGGAACCGATGCGCCACGGAACCCATTGCAAGTTCGTGGCGATATGCGGCAATCTGCGCGCGGTATCGTGCAAGCCGCACCTCAGCAATACCACTTTGCGCTTCTTCGTTACTGCGCGCACCCGCGTGCGCTCTGCCATAATTCGCCACCACCGGAATAAAAGCAGAAAGATACCCATTCCGATGAAAGATATTATTGAATTCCAACCATAAATCCTGATCACCGCCGCGATCTTGCACGATAGACGGGAAACATTTTTCAAAAACAGACTTACGTACGCAAAAATTGCCTTCGGGGAACCAAAAACAATTAAAAAGCCATTCGTATAGAAATTTTTCTTTCGTAGGGGGTGGCGAAGACAAAAATCGCTCATACGAAATTTTTCCTAAAACACCGTCTTCTGACATTGACTGCGGTAAGCCCCATACGACTGAGATTGTCGGATCGTTATCTAAAACAGCAATACAACGGGCAAACCATTGAGGATCAAGAAAACCATCCGAAATACTGCACTGGATAATATATTCGCCGCGTGCCATCGCAACACCCTTCTTAAACGCCTCAGGAAAACCGCTATCCGGCTCCGAAACCCAGCGGATCTCCGGATGCCGCTTAAGCTCATCTACCGTACCGTCCGTAGAGGCACCGTCGACGACTATGTGCTCATAATCGCGCGACGACTGCCGCGCAACGGACTCGATCGTGTCGCGGAAGAAAGCGCCGGTATTAAACGAAGCGGATATAACGGAAATTTTCGGCATAAAAGATTTAGGCTTCGTGGTACCCGCGGTAGACTATCTGACTACCGGAGCGCTCGAAGCGGAACGGGATTTCCAAAAGCCCCGTCATCGCCTTGCGGATTTCCGCATGCTTTGCGGGCTCGGCAAAAACCAAGATAAACCCGCCGCCACCAGCGCCTAAAAGCTTGCCACCAAGAGCGCCCGCATGACGTGCCTTAGCATACGAAGCATCTATATGATCGTTACTAATAACGTTCGTAAGCCCCCTCTTTAATTGCCACGACTCGTGAAGTAAAGAACCGAATTCACGTATGTCATGTCCACCTGTTACTATATCCGCTGCCTGCCCAACCATCGCGTGCATCTTCATAAGCTCCACTTGTTTATTAGGCGTATTTTTTATCTGCACCGCGGCGATTTCTGCCGCGTTGCGCGACAAGCCGGTAAAAAACAGCATGCAATGCCCTTCAAGCTCGCGGGCGCGCGCCTCCGTGACTGCGAGCGGAACGACGGCGATATGGTCGGGGCCGCCAAACGTAATCACATTCAAGCCGCCGAATGCGGCAGCGACCTGATCCTGCGAACCAACGCTCTCGCCGATACACTCCTGCTCCACGTGCAAAGCCTCAAGCGCAAGACGGCGCTTGTCTGGCGCTGTGCCATTAAGCGTATAAAGCGCATTCAAAAGCCCTACGGTAAAGGCAGAGCTCGACCCCAAACCCGAACGCGCGGGCAAATCCGCATTATAATGTATTTCCATACCATCTTCATGCATGCCTAAATGCTTAAGAACCTCTTTTACGGCAGGGTGTTCGATTTCATCCACGTTTTTAACGAGCTCTATTTTAGACCAGATAATCTTGCTCTTATGGTCGAAAAACGGCGGTAGACGGCGGCAGCTTAAATAGCAATATTTATCGATAGTGACGGATAAAACGGCGCCTACGCCGTAATTCTTATACCACGCCGGATAATCGGTTCCGCCGCCGAAAAAAGAAATTCTGAAAGGGGTGCGGCTGATAATCACCGGATTATTATTCCATTGTTTTTATCGGAGGAACATTCTGACTAACCTGCTTACCCGGCATCGCCGGATTTTCCCAACCTGGAAGCGGATCTATAAACATATTTTTCTTGAATTCCTCACGAGGGAGATAGGGGTACATATCTTCGATTGGGGTTGACCAGCCAAAAATACGAGGCTCGTACGTATGATATTCGTGGCAATTAACATCGCATACCACTGCCTCAGGACTCTCAAGTACGGCACGGACTTTTGCTCTAATCTCCTCATTTGCCACTATCGTCTCCGTTCGTATGCCATATGCTTGGGCTATTTTCACGAAATCAGGAACGCTATAACCCTTTGGGCCACACGCCTCGCAACGCCCTTCAAAATTAGTCTCCTGAAATGCCTTTGTTATTCCATATATATGGTTATTCAAAATAAATGTCTTAACTTTCACACCATAGTGTTTGAAAGTCTGAAGCTCCTGCAAATTCATCTGGAATCCCCCATCTCCAATAAGGCATACCACTTGCTTTTCGGGTGCCGCAAACCATGCGCCCATAGCCCCCGCAAAAGAAAATCCCATGGGCGAGTTGCCGTTATTCGTAAAATATCTCTGGCCGGTTTTTGTTTTAAACGCATGGTTGGAAACGACTATGTTTCCACCACAATCAGCGGTATAAATATCATCTTTACCCATCTCCTCGGAAAGAATACGGACGAACGCATACGGATGCACTAAAGATTCCTGAGTAAAATGCTCGGGCCGCACCGGATCATATTTTTCACGCCAATCTATTACTTGCTCATTCCATTTTAAAAAATCAGGCAGAGTTATATTTGCAAGGCGCTTGGAAAGACGGCTGATAAACTCTTTGGCGTCGCAATAAATATTTTCGTGAAAAGGAAGCTGCTGAAGCTTTTTCTGTAAAAGAGATTCGTCGACATCCACAACGTACCGCTTTGCTCCGCGCGCAAAAGAAGACACGTTACCGCCAGTAATGCGACCCGAAAGACGACTTCCGAGAGCTAACAGTAAATCACTGTTTTGAACGCCGAAGTTACGTCCGGGGCCGCCATATGTGCCGATCCTACCCCCGTAATATTCATAATCCGAAGCTACCGTATCAAGTGCATTCCATGTCGGAAACATCGGTATCTTAAGCTTTTTTCCCAAGATGAGGAGCTCGTCAACGGCGCCGGCAAGACGAACGCCGCCACCCACCACCATAACCGGACGTTTCGACTTCAAAAGGTCGTCTATAAATCCGTCTATCTGGCGGTCAATCGAGTCGCCGCCGTAACATGAAAGGGCGACCTGAGAATCGAAACCAATAAGGGTCTCTGGGTCTATTTCTTTTTTCTGAACGTCAAGCGGAATATCAAGAAGAACGGGACCGGGACGCTTATCGCATGCAAGGAACAGGGCTTTCTCAAGCTCATATTTTATATCTTGCGGATTAGTAACCATTTTCGCGTATTTCGTTATCGGCTTAACGATTCCCACAATATCAGTCTCCTGAAAACCGACCTGCCGAATAGCCGGATCAGGACGCATGAATTGCGAATTAATCTGTCCCGTTATGAACAAACAGGGAATCGAATCATAATAACAATTACCGATAGGGGTAACGAAATTCATTCCACCTGGACCGCTCGTTGCTATTGCAACCCCTACCTTGCCGCTTATTTTAGCGTATCCTTCGGCAGCAAACCCTCCCGCTTGCTCATGAATTACGGCCACATACTCGGTTTTTTTAGTTCGGGTGAAGGCGTCTATTAAATCGCTGTTAGCAGCGCCATACACTACGAACATTTTATCAATTCCCCGCTCCGCAAGATGATTAATGATAAAATCAGCAACTTTCATATGATTAACCTAACATAAAAAAAGATTACCCTGCAATACGGGCTATCGCAGCGCATCCCCGAACAAGTTCATCTTGGTTTCTCGCATAACAAATGCGCACATACGACTTGCCGGCAACGCCAAAACCTGATCCTGGGCAAACAACGACACTCGCTTTTTCAATAAGTAATTTTGCGAACGCATCACCATCCATACCAGTCTTTGAAACATCTATAAAAAGATAAAAAGCGCCCGCAGGCTTTGAAAAAGATAAATTTTTTGCCTTAGCAAGCTCATGACATGCCACATCACGCAACTTTTTATATTCAATGCGATACCCTTTAACTAATTTTTTTCGATTATCTAACGCCAGGACGCATGCGTCCTGCAAAAAAGGCGGCACGCATGAAACAATCGTCTGCGAAAGCAATGATATTTTTTCTATTATTGCCTGCGGACCCACAGCATATCCAACACGCCAACCAGTCATTGCGAAAGGCTTTGAGAAGCCCTGCGTGATAATCACTCGCTCGCGACACTTATCTAAAGTTCCCGCGGAAAAATGCGTGCCTTCATAAATAAGGGACGAATAAATTTCATCACTTATGATATATAATCCGTGCTTCTTAGCTAAGGCATATATAGCGCGAATATCACGCTCGGAATACACGGCGCCTGTAGGATTTTGAGGCGAATTAATAATAATACATCGCGTTTTTTTATTTATACGCTTAGCAATTTCCGCAGGCGAGAAGCGAAATCCATCATGATAGCCTACCGGAACATAAACGCCTTTTATGCGAAGCATATTAAAAACGGCGTTATAGGTGACAAATGCCGGATCAGTAATAATAATTTCCTCACCCGGATTAACGAGAATGGAAATAATATAATAAATAAGAGGATTTGCCCCACTTGCTACCGCAATTTGGCTGATATCGGGCGTAAAACCGTAATCCTCCTTAATGACGTTGACGATCGCGGAACGCAAGCTAAATTCGCCGATAGACGGGCCATAATGAGTTCTCCCCGCCTTAAGGGATTTGATAGCGGCATCTTTCACGATATCCGGCATCTCAAGGTGTGTATCGCCTATCTCGAAGTGAATAAGCTTCTTGCCCGTACGCTCAATCTCCTGCGCCGCAGCAAGGATCTTGAACATGGATTGTCCCACGATGCGATTAGCAAACGATGAAAAATTCATTTTCATAATAAAACAATAAAAGTCATGGCATACTGCCACACTATTACTATTGACGCAATACGATCGAATCTATATCGCCGTTATCCGAAAACCGAGATGTGAGAGCGAACGCATCGTAGTAATACAAGAATCCCAACTTATTATTTCGCCAACTTCAACCATACGTATCCATTCCGTAAGAGGTCGCTCAAACACATCTAACTGTTCGTTCTTATCAAGATGCGGATCCGCGACTTTTTCGCACCCTTCCGCTAAGAAACAAAAAAACTTCGTGTGCGAATTACGGGAATTCATAAAACCCCACCCTAAGGGCGTAATTTTCTCCGACTGGTATCCAGTCTCCTCAAGCAACTCGCGACGCATAACCGCCGCCGGATCCTCACCCGCAAAATTTGCCTGCCCACCCGGCAATTCCAAAAGTATATCATCTGCCCCCTGCTTGAACTGCCGAACGTTCAAGACATTACCACCCTTCGTTACTGCTAAAACGATGGCCCATGACGGCTGATCAAAAAAATAAAAATCCGTCGCCTTACCTGTATGGTCTATAAAATCCTGCTTGGTAAAACTTTTGCCATAACCGGAGGCGAGAACTGAAGGCTCGCCGACTTTCTTCCACGGAATAATATCCATATGCTGGATCATATAAAAAAACGGGGCCTTTTAACAGACCCCGTACGCACAGTGCGATTTAGTTTGCTATGCCTTCAGCAAGTCGCGCTCCAGAGAACCGACGTCTTCCAACCATTTGGAAATAGTCGAAAGGGCAACTGCGCCGAACTTCGGGTCATTCTCTAAACGCTTAACATATTCCGGCCGCCCATAATACGCGAGATGCGTTTCGTCACGAAACTGTAGTATGCGAGCAGGGGTAAGATCATTACCCGCATAGTACGGCTCACTCTGCTTTGAATACTGCGAGTGACCTATCCACCCCGGCCCGCCATCGCGTGCTGGGAGAGGATATCCCGCCTTCTCCGCACGCACGTACTGCGGTGAACCAGGCAGCGCTTGGTCGCAGTAAAAATTACCGAAAGCGGTATTCAGATCGAAAGCGAGCGCCCGCGTCTCCTCCATTGAACGCTCGGTTTCCCCCGGAAGACCGAAGATGTAATTAGCACCCACCTCGATGCCCGCGGCGTGAAGCCGATGGACAATACTATGAATGCTCTCATCCTTAAAACCCTTGTCTTGCTGCGACCGGACCACGCTGTTTGCGGCCTCAATACCTAAACCGAGCCAAAGGAAGCCCGCTCGGCGCAAACGGTCTATATGGCTTTCCTTGCATGTATCCACGCGATAATAGCACCAGATATCCAAAGAATCGCCAAACCGCTCAGCGACAAGGTCGGCAATTTGGAGCGGATGCTTGCCGAAACCGAACATCTCGTCGGGAATTTTGACGTACTTCACGCCGAACTCTTCAACGAGAAATTCGAGCTCTTGTACGAACAGTTCCGGACGAAAATTCCGAAAACTATTCTCTTTCGCATCCTCGAGTGATTCCCCTTCGCGGAAGGGTGCTTGGATATTACAGAAGTCACACGAAAACGGACAACCCTCCCGCGAATACGGGTTGGCATACGGCCCGCGTTCCGCATAGGGTCGGTAAAACGTATGCCAGTCGTGTGCGCGATAGAGACGCGGATCCATTAAGCGCCATGCTTCTTTAGAAACCGGCTCTTCGTTGAGGTCAATAAGCGGTGCAGCAAACCCGCACGCTACGGACCCATCCCGTTTTAAGCGCCACAGGCTACGGACGTTATCCAGATCCCTTTCAGAGCCACCGGCATCAATCGCCTGCAGAAGCTCATAAGCCGTAATCGGCCCTTCGCCGCCACAGACGAAGTCCACCGGCTCTTCACGTAACGTCCGCTCCGGCAACGCCGAAGGGTGCGTACCCGTCATCATGACAATAATTTCCGGACACAAGTCCTTAATCGCTTGGGTAAACGCCCGCGCAGCAGGCATCGTATGCGTAGAGCTCGACGGATTAAATCCGTACACGGGAATCACGACGAGCTTCGGCTTGCGCCAGCGCACCTCGCGAGCCATAGTCTTCGGCGTATCGCCCGTAATCGCGGCATCAATCAAATCGACGCCGTATCCGCGACGAATGAGATAACTTGCCATAAAACGCGCCTTTGCGGGCGGCTCGATAGCATGGTCCCCGGCTAACGATTGATATATCTGCTTCAAACCAGCAGGAATCACGAACAAAACGTCCAAGCGGCGTGACATGGGAAAACCCTTTCTTTCATATTGTGTGATGTGATGAACTACCCCCTAAAATGCATGTATACTGCGATATTGTCAATTATATTGCGGGTATGGTACAACAACGACATGGCACACACTTCTTTTGAAAATCTCCCTGAATTACGAAAAAAATACGAAGGCAAAAAAATCGTTTTCTGCTCGGGTTGCTTTGACCTCACGCACGCAGGACATGTTTTATTCTTCGAAGACTGCAAGGCGCAGGGCGACATATTAGTGGTAATGGTAGGCGCAGACGCCGTGATACAACGCGATAAAGGACCAGAACGCCCTATACTTAACGAACATCTGCGCATGAAGCTGATCGACTCCCTAAAACCCGTCGACTATGTTTTTACGGACCGTATAATAAGCGCTGACGCACCCCCGCTTCTTTTCATTGACTGGGTCTTTAACGCGCTCCATCCCGACGTGTATGTCGTAAACGGCGACGGCTTCAACATGCCGTACCGTGAGGAAATCTCTAAAAAATATAACATTAATCTCCGCGTACTCGACCGCACGTGCCCGCCGGAGTTCGAAAAGATTTCAACGAGCGGCATCATAAAGAAAATTCGCGAGGAAGACTAGAGATTCGAAAACTGATTCTTCGAAATTACCTGATACCCCTTTACGAGCTCGGTGATTCCCGCGGCGAGTGATACTGACGGCTTGAATCCGGTTTTTTCTATTTTTTCGTTACTTACGATATAGTCGCGCTTATCGGGATCTTCACCTATCGGCGACTCCATAAACGTAAACCGCGGCACCTGCTTTTTTATTTCGGCACAGAGCTCCGCCTTACTTAAATTCGCATCCGAAAGGCCCACGTTATACGCCTCGCCCTCCATCGCCTCGAAGTTATCCATGGAATGCATAAAGGCGCGCGCCACGTCGCGCACGTGGATATAATTGCGCTTAAAGTGGGGTTCGAATAATACGACGGCGCCGTCATTAACCGCGCGGTACGTAAAATCGTTTACGAGAAGGTCGAGTCGCATGCGTGGACTTATGCCAAACACGGTCGCGAGCCGGAACACAACGGCATTCCCCGATTTAAGCACCGCCTTCTCCGCCTCTACTTTAGTGCGGCCGTAGAGCGATATCGGCTTCATAGGCGTTTTTTCGTCGCACGCCTTGCCGGTGCGGCCGATGCCGTACCCGCTGTTTGTATTAGGGAAGATGATGCGCTGGCGCGCTTTGCGTAATTTCAAAATAAGCTTTACGGCGTCTACATTCACTGATGTCGCACGGTCGGGATTACGGTCGCAGGCGGTCGCCCCAACGATTGCCGCCAAGGGAATAATATAATCCATGCCAACCATAAGCCGCTTCATAAGCTTTTCATCGCGCGCGTCCCCACGGATAACGGTAAGCGTGGGGTAATGCATAACATCAAGCAGCGACGGGCCATACATAAAGGTATCGAGGACAGTAACGCTATGCCCCGCAGTAAGGAGCATGGGCACGAGTGTAGAGCCGATATAACCTGCACCGCCAGTGACGAGAATATTCTTTTTTACATCATCCATAACGGCATCAGAATACCAGTGCTATAGATAACGGACAATATTGACACTGTGGCATATAAAATAGTATTATAACGCCGGTTCTCTCCCCTTAGCGAATTTTTAAAAAAGCGAGGATATAATGACAATCCACGTGCCAGAACTAATCAGATCAGAAGTACTTGGTGAAAATGATTACGGCAAATCCCTCGTCGAACGGACGTATCGCCATCCCATAACCGGCAAGGAGCGCGGATATGGCGTCTTTAATTGGCGGGACGGAAAAGTCTTCCCGAGCATGGTATTACCGATTACGAAAGAGGGTAATATCGTCGCGATACGCCAATTCAGAGAAGGAGCGGGGAAGATAATCCTCGAGCTACCCGGGGGGAATCCCGAGGGAGTACAAACGCCAGAAGATGTTGCACGTGCCGAGCTCCTACAAGAAACGGGTTACGTGGCGGATGAAATGATCAGCCTATCACCAAGTCGACCAATATTTACTGAGCCAGCGAATTTCACGGTTGCATTTCATCCCTTCCTTGCGCTCGGTTGCCGGAAAGTCGCACGACAAACCCTCGACGAAAACGAAGACATTGAAGTCCATGTAATAACGCTTGAAAAATGGATCGAAGAATGCCGAACGGGCGAAGCCGACTGCATGGAAGGAATGAGCATCACGTTCCTCGCGCTCCCATGGATCACACAGCTCGGATTACCTCTGTAATAACGAGATTGTCGAAAAAGCCGACAAAAAAACCAATCGACCGGCATGATACGCCGGTCTTTTTTTATGCGCTTATGCGATCCAACGGCTTGCCGATAGCCTTAAAAATATCCTCCATATTCTTTTCGAACGTATGCTCGCGCATAGTGCGCTCATAGCCCGCTTTCGCTATCGCCTCACGTTCGTCGTCATGAGCGAGATAGTATTTCACCTTACGCACTAAGTCATCCATGCCGGAATAGATGATGATTTCCTTATCAGGTGCGTACCGCTTCGTCAGCACATCGCCGTCTTCGCTTATCTGCATGGTGCCACACGCAGGAATCTCGAAATGACGGCCTTTGACGAACAAAATATTTTTTTGCCACCATTCACGCGCATTCGCAAAGAAATGCAAAAAATCGAATTTGATACGCGATCCAACCTCACCAAGTGAGGCACGCCTAAAAAATAGCCGTGCAATGGATCGCGGTGAAAAATAAAATGATTTTTGGTTTAACGACAAGCTTATTTTGCTTCGCGAAAAAACACTCACCATACTATCTTGCGACAAACCGCCCGACGGCCAGCCGTTACCATACGCTTCTACCGCAACCCCCGCAGTGCGCAATGCATTCACAATCCTTCCCCGTTGCGGGTTCCAGGTACCAACGAAACTAACATCGATATTTTTAGCCTCGTCTGTTTTCTTGCATCGTGCGACATCCACTCCAAAATGGGAATTAATAACAATCGGCACGCCCAAAGCACGATATTTTGGGACGGCGCCGGAGTAGCCCGTAACGGCAGCGGAAAAATAGGGTGCTAAACGATACGAAACGCTATCAAACCGCCAGCCATCGTCGCCACACCAATAAAGCCATACGGCGTTCGACGCACGCCTAATACGGGTAAAGTCAGCGGTATTAAAATGCTCCTCCCCACCACAGAGTATAAAAACGTCCGGATTTTCTTTTTCTATCGCAGCCCTAAGCGGGGCAGCGGCCTTACCATAACCGCACTTTAAAACCACCTCGTCTATCCAAAACGGCACGAGCGTATGGCCGCGCTCCTTAAACATTCTCTCTAATGGTATATACCACTGCTCGTACGCGGAGCCATTCGCGCGCGCAGTACGCCGCCACGTACGGTCGTAATCATACTGATACGAGGCAAACAGGACTTTCATTGATACTACGAGGCGATAGCCTTAAGGACGATGTCCGCTATAGCGCCGATGTCATCCGTAGTGAGAGACGGGTTGTTAGGTAAGAAGAAGCCTGTGTGGTGAATACGGTCCGCCATGGGTGCCGAAAACTTTCCGTACCGGTTATACCAAAAAGGATGCAGCCCAAGATTACCGGCAGAAAATATACGTGTCTCGACGCCATTTTCCACGAGTGCGGCGACTATTTTTTTACGCTCTTCGGCATCCCTTGCTAAGGCGCCGAAAGAAATACTGCACACCGTACTTTCTTTGTCATATTTTTGTGCACGCAAAGCGCCGCCCAAGCGGGCCGTGTAGAGGGCGTGGTTTTCCTGCCGGCGCTTTATAAGCCACTCCATCTTGTCGATTTGCCCAATACCGATAAAGGCGTTCAAATCCGTCGAGCGCAGGTTATACCCAGCCTCGTAAAAAACGAATGGGGAGTGAAAGTCGTCAATGCCATATTTTTCTTTTAAGGCGTTATGCGTCGCAGTATCCAAGTCTTTCCCCCAGCCATGACTCCGCAACATAAACAGGGCATCCGCATATGCCTTATTGTCCGTGGAAACAATGCCGCCCTCGATGGTCGATATCTGGTGCCCGAAGTACATTGAAAAGCTCGCCATATCTCCAAAGGTGCCTACCTTGCGGCCCTTGTACGAAGCACCCATTGCAGCACACGCGTCTTCTAAAAGCACAAAACCATACTTAGCTTTTAATGCCATAATCTCGTCCATCTTATGCGGCACACCCAGCACCTGCACGAGCATTACAATTGCCGGATTATGCTCTATGAGTAATTTTTCGAGGTGGATGAGATCGAGACCAAATGTGTCCGGATCTGCCTCGCACATAATCGGCTCGAAGCCGAGCTGCATTGCAGGAGCAACGGTCGTAACCCAGCCAACGGACGGCACAATTACTTTCTTATTTTTCAAACCACCTACGGTGTCGAGCGCCGCATACATTAAAAGATTTGCCGACGAACCAGAATTATTCATGACGGAATACTTCGTGCCGAGCCAGCCGTTCCATTTCTTTTCAAACTCAATAGTAAGCGCACCTTTTGTAAGACGCGGGTAGGTCCTTAGCCATTCAATAAGCTTATCGATATCTTTATTGTCTATTGTGTCCTCAGCGAGAAAATATTTTATCATTATGGTTTATCGCGGCCTATGACGATTGGATCCTTTACGGGCCAATTTATATTAAACCGCGGATCATTATATTTATAACTAAATTGATTATTTAAATCATAATATGCCGACCACTGATAATGGAATACCGCCGAATCACTTATAACTAAATGGCCATTGCCAAACTTTGGCGGCACAAGCACTTGCTTAAAGTCGTCGCCCGAAAGCGTAAACGACTCCCACGTACCAAAATCCGGCGACGATTCGTCGCAGTTTACCACCGCAAGAAAGACGGTACCTGAAAGGCATGATATTAATTTCCACGTATCGTTATCGCCGTGTATACCGCGTAGGACGTTACGCTTGGAAATAGAAACCTTATTTTCAACAAATTCTAAATTAATTCCCTGCTCCTCATACATACGCTTACTATAGAGCGTGACATTACACCCTCGCACGTCAGTATGGATATCCGGCGTAATAAGAAGAACTCCCGCTAACTTTGTTTTTTTAACTTCGATTGTCATCGATCATGGAAACCTTATTAAAGGTATCTGCATAGGTAATAAAGCTACCCTTCTTCCTACCCTTCTTCGCTTTTCCCTTCGCAATTTTTTTAGTGGAAACGAGCATGGTTTCTGAACCCATTTTCTCCCACTCGCTATAACTCTGGTATTCGGCGTCACGCAAAGGATTCATATAAATGTCCGACTTCACCTTATGCTTAAGCTTTATAGAAAAACTAATAATGCCACGTATGCCCTCCCCCTCAGAAACCGTCTTATGAAGAAGAAACGAATCAAAAATATATGACCGACCAACCTTCATTACCGGCCGATGAGCGACTTTATCAAGACCTGCTGTCACCGGCAGTCCCTCATAACTCGGGATTGCCTTTACGAAATCAGGGAAAAAAGCATCGGGGGGCACAGCTGACGCAATACCATTCTTCTTAAAATCGCCGAAAATGGGCGTATGGATCATAATTTCATTAGCATTATGCCCCGCCCAAATATCAGTATGCCAAAAGGTTGAACTCTTTGGGCGTGCGTTCGCCTCACTGCTACGGTCTACGCCAAAATTCAGCCTTAAATTGACCGGACACGCAATTTCGCACTGACCTTTAAGCTTAAGAAATTCCATAAGGGGAAATACAGTCTTATTTAAAAAGTTAACAGAATTTAATACTTCTATCTTCGGCAAAAGAAGCCCATTCGGAGTAATATTGGGCAGCTTCATGATTTTTTCCTTATATGTTTTAAAAAACGCCTCGATAGGTAGATCTAAATTAAACGTATCGTCCTTGTAAAAAGAGATGAGGCAGTCGTATACGACAAATTTTGAAGCAGTGACGAGATTTGCCGCTATATTCTCAGGTAGGGAAATTTCACCGTATAAAGGCGACTCATTTTCAAGTTTCGGGAAAATCTTTTTTATTCGCGCCGTTCGCTCTTTTAATAATTCTTTCATTTTCTTATAAGTAATATCACATTAAACCCTTGGTCGAACAGGGTACCGAAATCGGACTTGGAATATTCTACGTCGAAGTCCTTTTGCTCTTTAAGGAACGAAAGGTATCCCGTAAGATACCCTTTTGCATGATGAAATTGCAAGGCAAGTACCTCTGCCTTACTGCGTGCCGAATAGAGTTCCTCTATCGGCTCAATATGGAAAACATACTTAGCTTTTGACTGCCGTAGAAATTTAAAAAAGCCTTTCCACTTTTTCCCCGTTTGCTCCATAGAGCCGGAAGTGAAATAAACAGTATTTTCTTCATTCGGGACTGCGGAATGCAGGGAGGGCGCCGTCATGTCGAATTCAAAGCCCATAAACCCCTTCTCTTTTACCGTTTTTACCGCCCACTTCGAAATATCACACCCCGTAAGCGCATATTTTGGGGATATCTTTTTAATGTATTCGAGGTTATGCCCGTTGCCGCACCCGAATTCAACGATATTCGTCACGGAAGACGGCAAGCGACGTAAAACATTGCCGATAATCTGGTGTAACACCTCAACCGCCAAATCCTTTTTCTCCGTCATAATAAAACCGCCGTTATATCTAAAAATAGACGGACCGGTTTCCATCTTCTTAAAAAATGAGGGAGATGAGGCTTGAGCGGTATTCATCTCTTTCCAATAATCGTCCCACTGTGCCGCCTTTGGCTTTGCCTTCGTTATTTTTAACTTTTCCTCGATTAGCGCAAAGGCGATTTTTTTACCCTCCGCATCCGCAACTTCATATGCAAAATGCAACGCATCTAAATCTAAAAAGTAATTTTTAGGGAGTCGTTTCATACCTTTATTATTTAAACCCCATCGCCTTAAACATCGCGCCAAAGCGCTTTTCTGCCGTGTGCTCGGCAAGCGTACGGACGTAGCCCGCTTTCGCTATTGCGGAGCACTCTTCGGGATGCGCCATATAATACCGTATTTTTTCTATCAGGTCTTCTGAACTACGGTAAAAAACCATTTCCTCGTTTTCTTTGTAATACGTTTCAAAATCGTCCGCGTAGCCCGAAATACAAAAACCTCCGCACGCCGCTATCTCAAACGACCTGCCTTTAATTTGCAATATGCTCTGGCCGAGCCACGAACGGACGTTGTCTATGACATGGAAGTCAGGCACGAACCGGTTAAGCGACCGACGGGCGAATAACCTACCAAACGAATTACGCTCCCATAAACTCCGCGGACTTACTAAGTTTAAGTTGATTTTGCTGCGCGAAAATAAACGGATAAGATCCGACTGGGATAAACGGCCACCATCCCACCCCCCGCCGAAAAGCGACAAGGGAATCCCCGCAGCGCGAATCTGCCCCGCAAGCGCAGCCCTGCCTTCGTTTTTAAGCCCCACGAAGGAAACCTCGGTGTCCTTAGTGCAATCGACTGGAGTGTACGCATCTGCATCACAAAACCACATCGAACGAATAACATTCTTCTGACCGAGTGTAGCGTACTGGGCTGGCGCCTTGGAATAGGTAGTTGCAACCCACGAAAAAGCCGTGGCATAGTGGCGGGAGTAATTATCAAACCGCCACTGATCGTCTGAAAACCAGCCGATAATGGTCGTCTTTGCCCGCAGTCTGCGTATCGTCTCAGGCGAGAGCTCATCCGTATACATGAAAACGAATACGAGGTCGGGCTTTTCGCGCTCCACCTGCGCCATAAGCTTATCTGCAAAGCCCTGTTTGCCGAGCGCAAGAATATCGTGAAATGAAGCGTAAGAGACTTCGACGCCCTTAAGGCGTTTTAACGCGCCGTAGAAGTTATTGTATTCAAAACTATGCCCCCGCGCGGGATCATATCTATCGTATTCAACGCCGGTAAAAAGGATTTTCATATAAGGGATTTTATGTATAATACTAATGATTATCATGGAAAAGGATTCAAAGATATATATCGCGGGGCATGCGGGACTAGTAGGTAGCGCAATACTTAAGGCTCTTAAAAAGCATGGCTATACGAATAGTATTACCCGCACCCATGCGGAGCTGGACTTAAAAGACGCGCATGCGACAGACGCTTTTTTCGAAAGCGAGCGGCCGGAATATGTAATTCTTGCCGCGGCGCGCGCGGGCGGAATACGGGAGAGCATTACCTACCCCACGGAATTCCTGCTAGAAAATCTTGTTATTCAAAACAACGTTATTTGGGCTGCACATAAAAATAAAGTTAAGAAATTCCTTTTTATCGCTTCGAGCTGTATGTACCCGCGTGATTGCCCACAACCAATGAAGGAGGAGTATCTAATGACGGGCCCCCTAGAACCCACGAATGAAGGCTACGCCATAGCAAAAATCGCTGGTGTAAAACTCTGCGAATACATATCCACTCAGTTTGGAGATTCGTTTATATCCTGCATCCCCTGCAATATCTACGGCGAGGGGGATTATTTCGATACCCTCCGCGGCCACGTTATAGGCTCGCTTATGGTGCGTATGCATGAAGCAAAAACAACCAATGCAAAAACCGTCAGCGTATGGGGTACGGGCAACGCCCGTCGCGAGTTCCTTTTTGATGAAGATTTGGCGGAAGCTATCATCCACCTCTTAGAACGGTATGATAAAAAAGAATTTCTTAATGTGGGAAGCGGTGTAGATATTTCCATAAAAGAACTTGCCGAGCTCATGAAAAAGATCGTGGGATACGAAGGAGATCTTGTTTTTGACACGTCAAAGCCCGACGGCATGCCGCAAAAACTCCTCGATGTTACTAAAATTGAATCTCACGGATGGAAACATAAAGTCGCGCTCGAAGAAGGCCTTAAGAGAAGCTATGCCGCATACCGCGCGAAACCCACTACCTTAGCTTAATCTCCCCTTTTTTACTAACCACGTGCGCGTAAGGCATAGGGAATAAAAGTGTGCCGCCCGTGGCAAGATACGGTTTTTCCCGCTTCACAATTTCTTTTTTGAAATACCACGGCAATACGAGCTTCGTGCTTGGATTAAGTTTGTTAGCGGCTTCATCTGAAATCAACTCGATGTCGGTACCGAGCGTTCGCAGTCCTATTTTCGCTGTTTGTATCTCGCTAATATACGGAAGCATCGTTTTATTAATACCAAAAAGCTGCAATAACACATTCCCTTTTGTGGAGGCGCCGAGCCCAATGACATTATGGCCAGCCTTAATTTCTTTTTTAAGATAATCGCGCACCGTGACAGCAAGCGACCGGATTTTTTTGTCGAACGCGACATACGTCGCGGGGCTTTCTAACTTGAAACGACGTTCGCGAACAAGAAGCTTTACTAAGTTAGCGGACTTTTTAAGCTTGCGCGCCGTATGCGTAATGAATACGCGCGCACTACCGCCGTTTACTTCGTTTAACTCCGCATCGAAAATAGTAAGCCCATTGCGCTCCATCAAATGATTAAGGGTGACAAGCGAATAATATTCCAAATGCTCGTGGCAAATGTCGTAAAAATTCATATTCTCGATCATCGAAAGCGCGTAGCTTAACTGAATGCACCACACGCCCTCCGGCGCTAAAACAGACGCAGCATCCGCCACGAATGAATTCGGCTCATCAAGGTCATAAAACATAGCGCACGAGGTGAGGATTTTTATCGTACGCTCCCCAAGCGTCCCAACTAACGCCTTCTTCGAAAAATAATCGTTAACAACGGTAATCGAAGGGTCGAGATGATCCCATGTTATATTTTTTGCCGGCTCAACGCCGATACGAGCAAGACTCTTCGGGAAATACGAAATCATCGTGCCATCATTCGAGCCGATATCGACCACCACGTCGCCCTTCTTTGTTTTCACTTTTTTTAAAACGGATGTCACGACATCCTTCAAGTCCTTTTTCATCGTATCGTTGGTGGATGAACGGTAAAAATAATCCTTGTAAAGCAACTCGTGATCCGTTGTTTCTTTAAGCTGTACCAAGCCGCACGCATCCTTATTTTCTGCCCTATCGCACACGACAACAGTAAGCGGCACCTTAATATCCGCTAAACGGTTGCCTTTGTTGGTTTTGACGAAAGTTGGGGATAAAAACTGCGGGGCGAAGCGGATTGCCGCCGTAAGATTCTTATTGCCGCATACCCTGCATTTTTTAACGTTTACGTAGTTCATAGATGTATAAATTAAGCACTTTGTGCTTTACGGCGCAAGAAGCGACGTTAAGAACGCAACTTCCTTTTCCGTCAGCTCGGGGTTGTTGGGGAAATAAAACCCATGCTGATGGATATATGCCGCGTTCTTACACACACTTTCTTTTGTGGTATGCGCGGCGTAAAAGGGATGCTGCGTGATATCGCCCGCGATAATAGGACGAATTTCCACGAGAGCATCTTCGAATCGCGTACGATACGCATCGAATGCCGCTTTATTTTTAGCGACTATAGGCATGGCAAAATTAGATACCGTATCTATATGCGCCACGTCTAATGGAATAAAATCGGGATTTTTTAAAACAGCTTTGTGAAACGCCTTAAAATTGCGCGCGCGGCATTTCACAATTTCATCCCAATGCTTTAATTGGGAAACGCCGAGGAAGCCGCTAATTTCCGTCGGGCGGGCGTTATATCCTAAGTGGTAAAAAGTGTATTTAGAAAAAAAAGTATCTACTTTGTGCTTTACGCGAATAGTTTTTTGCGCAGCTGCCGGTAAATTTCTATCCCATCCGTGTGCACGCGCCATCACAAGCATGTGGTATAACTCTTCGTCATCAGTACACACCATTCCCCCTTCGATAGTAGAGAGATGATGCCCGACGAAAAAAGAAAATGTGGAAGCTATGCTAAAATTGCCCAAAAGTTTTCCGTATGCTTTAGATCCAAGCGCCTCGCAATTATCTTCCAAAAGAAGGATATTATTTTTTTTACACCACACCCTAATAGCCTCAATATCGCCGCTAAACCCTAAAACATTTGTAAGAAAGACCGCTTTTGGACGTGGTGTGCACTGCTTCAACGTCCGTAGGGAGACATTAAGGGTTTCAAGCTCGCAATCAATTGCAATCGGCGTAAGCCCAAGCTGGATTAACGGCATCACGTTTGTAGCCCATGTAAGAGCGGAGAAACCGACACGGTCGCCCTTTGCAAGAAGCTTCATACTAAGAAGCGCTTGGATAAGCACAAGGTTGGCACTGCTACCACTCGAAACAAAAACAGCAAACTTCCTTTTTTGCTTACGGGCAAAATCTACCTCGAATTGCGCGCACTGCGCACCCATACTAAAAATATCCGCGTTGTTTATAAACGCCGTAAGCGCGCGCTTTGTTTTTTGTTCTTCGTAAAAACTGGATTTAACAAGCTTAATCATGGCTTTTCTACCCCGTGCTTTTTTAGGTCGTGCGCAACCATTATTTTAACGAGTTCCGCGAATTTCGTTTTTGCTTTCCATTTTAATACCTTTGCCGCTTTGCGGGTATCGGCAACCAAATCGTTCACTTCCGTGGGGCGCAGATACCGCTTATCGAACTCCACATACTTCTTCCAATTATCAATGCCCGCGGCCGCGAATGCCGTGACGACGAAATCCTTTACCGAATGACTCTCACCTGTACCTATCACGTAGTCGCTTGGCTTCGCCTGCTGCAGCATCAGCCACGCCGCTTCCATGTATTCGGGGGCGTAGCCCCAGTCACGACGGGCGTCCAAATTACCCAAGTAGAGTTTCTTATCTAAACCCGCCGCAATCCGCGCCACGCCAAGCGTGATTTTCCTCGTGACGAAGGTTTCCCCCCTGCGCTCACTCTCGTGATTAAACAAAATACCATTACAGGCAAAAATTCCGTATGCCTCGCGATAATTCACGGTCGTATAATAGGCGAATGCCTTGGCGCACGCATAGGGGCTCCGCGGATGGAACGGGGATAATTCATTTTGTGGCGGCGGCGTAGAGCCGAATAATTCCGAAGACGATGCTTGGTAAAACTTTATCTTTTTCTTACCTCCGCTTTCGCCGTAATCCTTAATAGCCTCCAAAACGCGGAGCGTGCCGAGACCGGTAACGTTTGCCGTATATTCGGGGATATCGAAACTCACGCGCACGTGACTCTGGGCCCCCAGATTATAAATCTCGTCCGGCTCGATTTTTTGAATAAGCTTCCTAATGGTATTCGCGTCTGACAGGTCGCCGTAATGCAAATGAAACGTCTTTTTATCCGCATGCAGATCCTGAAAAATATGGTCAATACGACTCGTATTAAAAGTGGACGCACGACGAATTATGCCATGCACCTCATAGCCTTTTTTGAGCAATAATTCGACTAAGAATGAGCCGTCTTGACCGGTAACGCCCGATATAAGGGCTTTTTTCTTAACTGCCATAACTCGGCTATGATACTACGAAATGCCTTATTTTAGAAGCCCTAAGTCGCGCAATATCGGAAGCAATGATTGGTACTGAGGAGACTGCTTCAAGTCCTGCTTTTCCATAACCTCACCTATCAAGCGACGTGCGGCATCGCGACTGCCATCGAAGTAATATACGAGACCAAGCTTCATCGTAAGCTCTAAATCATCAGGCTTAAAAAGAAGTGCTTTTTGGAAAAATCGCTCGGACTCCTTGTACGCACCTAAGTCCCCTAATTGCCCCGCGGCGACAGAAGCCTCGCTCGCGTTACGCGGCTCACGGCCGAGCTCCGCGGCACGCTTGATTTCGCGTAGTCCGGCAACTCCATCACCCGATTCAAGTAATAGAAGTGCGTAATAAAAATGTGCGTCGCCAACTTCAGGATCGAGCGCGACAGCACGCTCCATTGCGTGAAGTGCACCAGCCTTATCGCCCTTCAAATTAAGAAGTTTTGCGCGGACATATTCTGTCGCCTGCCGGCGCGGACTCAAAGCATCCGCACGAAGAAGCGCCGCAAGACCCACATCTAAATACCCCTTATTAAGACCTACAATAGGCTGCATCATATCCGCAAAACCTATCCAAAAGCCGTAATTCAAAGGCTCTGCCTCAGTCACCTTTTTCATCCCCTCTACTGCACGATCCACTAAATTAACCGCGTCAGGCAGGGGAAGATTTTGACCATATAGTAATGCAATATTCGGATATAAGTCTTTTCCAATATACACATGATAGGGCGTCTTCGCCGCAAGCGCTTTATCCATATATTCGACTCCTTCGGGCATTTTTCCCTGCACAAAATAATTAATACTCGTCCATTCAAGATGACTTGCCGCATATAAACGGTAATTGAAAAAATATATTCCCGCACACGCAATAACAGCCAATGAACACACCACAATCATTTGTGCGGATGCATTTCCATTCTGTGCCAACACATACTCTTTTTTCTCCAAAAGCGAGTCGATCCACGCAAGAACAAGGAAAAAGATTACATAACTACTCACAGAATCGAAAGAAAAGAAATTTTGCGTTACATATGCGACTAAGAGCACAACGATCCATTTATTTTTACGCGCCGCATAAAACGCATAGGCAAGTAATAAGATATACGCCAAAAATCCAATACTGCCGGTCTCTGCAAGGAATTGAATGAATACATTATGGGGACGGTCAAAGAATGTTTCGGTAAAACCACCACGCAACAAACGCGGGTCATAATGCGCGTTGAATGCGGTGTAGAAATTTTCCCACCCGACGCCCGTCACGGGATTTTCTTTAAATATCGAAAGTCCTATACCCCACGCGATAAGACGGTTATTAGCACTAAAACCATCGCGTGCAATACGAGACAAAATAGGTACACCGTTCCACACGGAGCTTGTACGCGTTGCCCAAAAAACGCCAGAGAAGAGAATAATGCACACCCACGCAACACTTACCCCCATACGCATGCGCTTACTACTGCCGCCTATAACCATATACAAGGAAAGAACTATTAAGGATGCGAATAAGGCAAGCAATGCGCCGCGCGTCTGCGTAAGGATAATAACAATAAGATCGAATAAGGCGATAAGTGCGTAAGGCCACCATCGCCCACGCTCCGCATACACCTGCTCTGCAAGCCACGCAGCAATACATACATGAAAAAAGAGATAGGTGGCAAGGAATATAGGATTACCTATAGTACCGCTTAGGCGGTCACCTAGCTTGTCGAAAAAAATACTAGGGAATACAAGCTGAATAACCGGAAAGAGCGCCGTTACAAAGCTAATACCCACGGAAGCCGTTATATAGCGCCTCCACAAAAACGACCGACTCATACCAGAGAGCATCACGAAATATGCGGTAAGATGCGCCATAAGCACGATACCCGTCATGCGCTCCGGCACAGACCATATACTCCGTGCGCCATTAACGCCGAAAATGCCCGAAATAACGATAGCGGCGAAAAGCCCGCACACAGCAATAAAAATAGGGGTTATACGGGGCCGATATTCTTTATAAGAAATACCGAGTACGAGATAGCCCGCGAGCGCAATCTCTACAAGCGCTTGAAAAAACAAAGTCTTTGAAATAACGAGCGGATGCATGAGTCGTTGTTGAAAAACAAGCGGTGTTAAAAGAACGGTATATAAACACCCTACGACGAACCGATCGATCCATATCTTCATATCACGTGAGAATACCCCAAATACGCCCAAAGAAAAACCCCGCCTCTCAAGGGCGGGGTTCTTCCTAACCGAGACGTTCGGACTCCGAACGCCGTCTAGCTAAGCAACGATGTTATTCGTAGCTGAGGTTGACGAGCGTGATCGGAATCTGGACAGACTCCCAGCTGATAGCCGAAGACGTACCGTCGCTCCAGAGAATGTCCGAAGCGGCGTTTACGATGGCCGACAGTGAGTCGCTCGTGTTCGAGCCGTTGAAGAACGAGCTCGAGTTTACGCGCAACTTGACTGCCTTCGTGGATCCACGAGTAATCGAGAATGCCGGACCGAAGGCGACGGAGCACGAGTTGCCCGAAGTCGGGTTACAGCTGGTGGTCGTTGCCGATCCCCATGTCGCGTTCGTGTTCGCGTCGACAAGGGTTACGTTAAAGGCCGTAGAGCCAGTAGACGCAGCCTGACCGCTGAACTTAATCGTGACAGAGGTGATCGTAAGATCATCCGCTGCGTTCGCTGCCCAGTTAAGGGTTGCGATGTCGTCAACTGCTACGCGAGTCCTGCCAGTCGTCGAACCCAAGACGCTCGATGTGAGTGTCGGCTTCGAACGATAGACTTCCTGCTGCGCAGTCGATGCCGACGTCGTACCGGAGATAGTCGCCGAAGCGCTCGAGTCCTTTCCGTACGCAGTTACCGAAGAGGTTGCTGCGATACCGAATACGTGACTGGAGCTGGACGATGCACCGCCGGAGACGAAGGTTGCAACATCACCCTTAAGGGTAACTGTCTTAGAGCTGTTCTTCGGAACGATCAAAGACGAGGTAGAGCCGAGGCTGAAGACAATGTCTCCGGTCGTCGCGCTCGAAATCGTCATGTTAACCGGTCCTGCGAGCAATGCACCCGCCTCGTCGAACAACTGGAGGTTGTTGAAGGATGCGATACCGGCAGTGTTAGAACCGCCGATCGTGTCCCTAAACGTGATGTCCGTAACGCGGACATCTTCCGTGTTGTTCGCCGAGAGCTTAAGCCGGTAGAGTTCGTTGCTCGCCGAGCCCATGACTACCTGACGCGCCGAAACGTTGTTCGAATCGGTCGTAAGGGTAAGCGTGGAACCCGAGGAAATAACGATGCTCTGGCCAGCTACCTCCGTGGTGGAAATTGCTACGCCACCTGCCTTTACCGTGATAGAGCTATTTGAGCTCGAACCAACAGCAGACGTACCGGAAAGGTCAAAGACCGTCGAGTGCGTTGCGGAAGTCGAAGTCGTCAAGATGTCGCCGTAAAGGTCAACCACGATCGAACCGCCAGCCGGTACGATGAGCGGGTTGGAACCGGAGAAAGACAAGGATGTTTCTTCGGTTGCGACAATAGAAGTCGCCGTACCGAACTGCGTTCCGCCTACCATCACCCGGAGGTTCTGGACGTCGAAGTTCGCGTTCGAATCCTTGTTGAACGTAAGGCTCGAGATCTTAGCACCCTCAGCAGACGATGCTGTGAAGATGAAGGAACCCAAGCGCATGTTGTTCGCGCCTGCGACGTACGTCGGTGCCGCAAACGACGGGTTCAAGGCCGCCGTGAGAGGAGACGAAGCAATCGTAAGCGTGTTACCAGAAGCGATACCGGAAGTAGATGTCTGGAAAGAAATCTGGCCCTCCAAGTTTTCTGCCGACGGAGTTGCGAGCGCAGCTACCAACGTGGAAGCCGTCGCGCCGCTCTGCACATCAACCTTCACCGAGAGCACGCGAGTCGTGTTCGCCGGAATAATGTAGTTGATATAGCTCGAGCTGGTACCGAAGTTCGCGGTAATCGTGGAAGGCGTGGTTGTCGCGGTGGCATTTGCCCACGCGTCACCCGAGGAGATCGTCGTGCCGACGGAGTTGCCTACGTCGTCAACAACGGAAATGTTCCGAATGTCGACGGTAGATGCCGCCGTCGTCGTTGTCGTACGGCCGATCGTGATCGGCAAGAAGCGGAGCTTCACCGGCTCACCACCTGCGTAGAAGTTAAACTTCGCAAGCGTTACGTTCGACGCGCCGAGCGGAATGTTTGCCGTCGGGGTGTCGGTTGCCTTGCTGATGGTTACGCGGCCCTGGTTAATAGTAACCGAGGTTGCGCTGCCCGAAAGGGAAGGCGTTACCGGCGTGTTGTACTGCGTGTCTACGAAGACCGCATCGTACGGGCGAAGAACGTTCCATGCCATCGTACGGTTCGGGCTACCCGCGACGTCAACGTACACCTCGAAGGTGCTGTTGCCGGTCGGGATGCGCACGTCACCGGTTGGGATGAAGACGATCATGCCATTGCTCATTATCGACGGAGTCATAGCAACGGTTACGCCAGCAATCTTCAAGGTGGCATTCTTCAAGTTAACCATGTCAGCGGAGCCGACAACGGTGTACTTAATGCTCTTAAGCATTACCGCGCTGTTCGTGACGTTCAAGGTCGCCGAGTGCGTGCGGAAAGCGTTCGTGCCCGCGTCAACCGTAGAACCGGTTGCCACGTACGTGTACGTTGCCGTTGCAAGGCTCGGGTTGCTTACCGTGGTAACTACCAAGCTCGGGCCGTTAACCGGCGTGCCGGTAACCGTTCCGTTCGAGGCTGTTGCCATAGCGAGCTGCCAGCCGAGGGTGTTGCCCGCGGATGCGCTCGAGGAGAGGTCCATGCGAAGGGTAACGACGCGGCTCTGGCCGGCGTTAACCTGCAAGTTTACTCCATCGAACATCGCTACGCCGTTGTTGAGGGACGAGTACTGAGAGAAAATAACTCCCGATTCGTCGGCCAAGTACAGGTTGCTAATGTTCGAGTCGCTCACCACGCCTGTGCGGATGAACTTAATGCTCGAAATCGTTGCGCCTGCCGCGTTCGATGCTGTGAAGGTGTACTTCGCAACGTCGAGCTGGCCTGCACCCGCGATTGCACTACCCATTGGCTGGTTAGCCGCGAGGCTCACCATTACGCCGGATGCCGGTGCCATAGGACCACCAACAACCGGAGTCGAAGCACCCATAGTCGAAGCATACTTCGCGCGCGAAATCGTGCCGAAGAAGCCTACTGCGGGGGTTATGCCTACCGATACCTGCCACTTCGCGAGTGCCGCTTTAGTCATAGAACCAAAGTAGCCTGTCGGTGTTGCGGAAAGGTATCCGCCCGATACCAATACGTTCTGAAGGCAGGTAACGTCGGCTCCCCTGCTACCCACTGTGAGGCTGCGGGTAAAGGTGCACGAAGTCTGTGCCAACGAAGTAACCGGAATCAAGGCAGCTCCTGCAAATACCGCAACAGTTGAGGTTGCAAGCACAACAGAACTGATTTTTCTGATTATACTCATTGTGATTTTATTGTTTAAATTATCGTTTTTAACTATCTCTCTATTCCGTAAAGGCCATCCTCATGACTATCGACCTCACTTTGTAATCGTGAGACGACCTCCATACACAAATTAAAAAACTCGGATGCGATCCGAGGCTAAAAACCTTCTAAGCCTATGAAAAACATAGGCTAAACGAAGGGTTCAGGCCTCACACTGAACCGCATATTCACTTTGGCTACGCTTGAGATTTTAACGCATAATACGCTAAAAAGTCAATGAAACTAATAGCTCATCTAGTTAGGACTAGTATATATAACGAGGCGGATGATACTATGTTTCACATCTATGACCTTCACTAAAATAGCTCGTATTTGTACCTATATAAGCCTTGCCGCGCCCTTAATTGTAAGCAGATCGCTCTTTTTTCCCTTTATTGCAGGGAAAATCTTCTTTTTTAGGCTTTTTACAGAACTTGCCCTCATTGCCATAGCAGGGGCGCTTGCGTACAAAGAAATCCCCTTATCTACAGTAAAAACTGTAGTAAAAAAGCCTATTTTTATAGCAATCAGCATATTTACAGCACTCTTTACTCTCTCGGCGTTCACCGCTCAAATCCCCTCGTTTGCTTTTTGGTCTAACTTCGAGCGGGGCGAGGGTGCGTGGCAAATGATCCATTATTTCCTCTTCTTTTTCCTAATTCTACTACTCTTTGAAGGTAAAGAGGGCTGGCAAAACCTAATAACCGCACAAACAACAATAGCAACGCTTATTGGCTTATATGCTATCGGGCAAATGCTTAGCTGGCCTTCGTGGATTGTAAACCCTATGGGCGGGGCAAAATCAGGAACACTCGGAAATCCTGATTATTTAGGCATTTATATGATAATCACCGGCTTATTAAGCCTTGTGCTTGCATATAATAGACGGGGGAATAAGAAAACAGCGCTTCTTCTAGCCGCTTTTTTTCAAATAACGCTTTTTTTTACCACACACAGCCGCGGGGCATTCGTAGGAGTTGGCATAGGGCTCACTTTTATGTGTATTTTATGGATTTTCCAGAAAAAACGCGGATGGAAAATTAACACAGGTGCTGGATTCGCAAGCTTTTTAGCTATTTGCGGCATTACCTTCCTCGTCCTTACGGTAAAAGGGAATGCATGGGAAGACATGCAGCCGCGCCTTTGGACATGGGAATCCGCTATTGCAGGGGCAATCGAACGACCCATTACCGGCTGGGGAGCGGAAAATTTTCCTTTTATATTCGATGCATACTACAACCCAAATCACTACACCGTTGAATCATGGTTTGATAGAGCTCATAACGCACCACTTGAATACCTAACAACCGGCGGCATCCCCTTACTCGTCGCCTACATAGCGATATTCGTCGTCCTCTATATACGCTTAAAAAAACGAAAGGATCATGCTTTATGGCCCCTTTTTATGGCGATTCCTGTCATATATCTCATAAACGGTCTTGTGCTCTTTGAGACACTCCCCCTCTACCTCATCTTTTTCTTATTTATCGGCTTCCTTGACGCATACGCCGAAGATTTTCAAGAAAGAAGCGAAGTAAAAGCCGTAATGACGAGCAATGGAAATACGTATAGTAAAATTGCGTTTTTCTTCATTATAATCGGCGTTGGATTCTCTCTCTATGCAACGACATATCTCCCTCTCCGTAAAAATATGCTCATGCTCCAGACAATGCACACGGACGGGAAAACGGACATAGAGATGTTCCAAGAGCACGAACATACCCTTAATTACCGGTCACCCGTGGGCAGCCAAGAAGAATTGCAAGGCGTATTAACATTCACCGTCTCCTACTTCGATTACCTGCAAAACAATAATCTTACAGGGCAAGTGCATAAGCAAACCATCGCAAGCTTTATGGCGTTCAATAAACATTGGTATGAAAAATTAGAGCCACAGCTTATAGGCTTAAAACCCCTCTATATCCGCATTACCGGCCTCCTTGCCGCCCACCAAGAAACAAAAGACGCTGCATACCTTAAAGAAGCGGATCGACTGATAGCGATCGGTACGGCCGCATCCCCCACCCGCATAGAGTTCGTGCGCTTTGCACTTGCTTCTGCGGCGCTACGAGGTGATAAAGCGGCCTATACGGCGGCTAATAACAAAGGAAAGATACTCTTACCAAGCTATAATTGGGAGCCAGATATGGCAAAGTTCGTGTATTAAAGGCGGAAATTCGAAGTAGTGAAAATTAAAATACCAAGCGACATCAGGATCGCCGTATTTTTAATACTTATGCGGTTTTCACGCACCGCATCGCCCGCAAAAAGAACAAAGGCAAAGCACAGGCTCGCGGAGTTCAAAAACCCTATCGGCAACCACGAAATAATCCATATAAGCTCCCCAAAAAGCGTTGCGAAAAGCGTTGCCATGCGATGGTCTTTAGTTAACAAATAAAACACTAAAAATAGTGCTAGTACTGCATACAGCCACGCAACGAAAAACACGCCGGCGGAGGCCTGCATAAAAAACAAAAGAAGGGCGACATACGAAAGCACGTATGCGGAGGCCTCGAGTAACGCATCGCGATGAATTAAGATAAGATCTTTTACGCCAAGTGCCACGTATAATAAGCCGGCGATTATAAGCGAAAATAACGTCGAAAGAGGGGTTGTTAAGTTATGAGGGAATACAAGCGGCGAAATAACCGCACCCGTAAAAAGAGGTAGAGCCACGAGCATGTTTGCAGTACGCCTAAAATACAGGAATGACGCAACAAAAAAGAATATAGCTCCCCACATGGGCGAACCGGTACGCAAAAACTGCGCAAGGACAATAAAAATGAATACGGCGCTACACGCTAATCTGAAGCGTTGACTCTTTGAAATCGATTTTAACTTTGCCACCGGTCTGTATGTCACCCTTAATCATCTTATCGGCCAGTGCGTCCAAAATCGTGCGCTGTATAAGGCGGCGAATAGGCCGCGCACCATAATCCGGATCGTACCCCTTCTCTATGATATGGTCGCGCACTGAAGGCTTAATAACCACGTCTATTTCTTTTTCTTTTAGCTTTTTAACCACCTCCGCAAGCTGAATATCCACAATTTTTTCTATCACGTCGCGGCGGAGCGGGTTGAATATAATGGTTTCGTCTACGCGGTTAAGGAATTCAGGTTTAAAGCGATCCTTAAGCGCTGCTTTAATGCGGTCGCGTAAGCCTTCTTCTTCGCGCTCCACACCCTTATGTGCACCCGTGCCAAACCCGATGCGTGACATTTCTTTAAGGTATGAACTGCCAACATTCGAAGTCATCACAATAACGGAGTTCCTGAAATTAACCGTCTTCCCCTTACCGTCTGTAAGACGGCCGTTGTCGAGAATCTGCAAAAGAATATTTAACGCTTCGGGGTGCGCTTTTTCAAGTTCGTCGAAAAGGATGACGCTATACGGCCGGTGGCGAATAAGTTGCGTAAGCTGGCCGCCCTCTTCGTGGCCGACGTATCCGGGGGGTGAGCCAACGAGGCGCGACACCGAGTGGCGTTCCATGTATTCGGACATATCAATGCGCACTAACGCCTTTTCGTCGTTGAACATGAATTCTGCCAAGGCTTTTGCAAGCTCGGTTTTACCCACGCCCGTAGGCCCTAAGAATATAAATGAGCCTAGGGGGCGGTTGGCGTCTGATAACCCCGCACGGCTCCTGCGGAGCGCGGCCGAAATGGCGGCTATGCCCTCTTCTTGACCCACCACGCGCTCACGAAGCACTTCTTCTATGCGGCCGAGCTTATGCATCTCCGACTCGAGCATGCGCTGCATAGGAATACCCGTCCAACGGGCAACGACGCCCGCAATATCTTCCTCATCTACGTATTCTTTAAGGAACGAGCCTTTCTTGCGGCCGGCTATCTTCTTTTCGAAGGTCGCATATTCTTTTTCCGCTTGCGGTAGTTCGCCGTATACGAGTTTTGCTACGTCTTCTAAGGCACCCTCGCGTTCCGCTACTTCTATTTCGCGGCGCACGTCGTCAACGTGCCGGCGGAGCGCATGCAGCTGCTCGAAGAGCGCCTTCTCCGCGCCCCATACGGACGACAAGTCATCGTTTTTGTCCTTGAGCTTCTTAAGCAGGGTGTCCACCGCCTTAATGCGCACCTTATTTTTAACCTTACCTTCGTGAGTTAACGCCTGCCGCTCGATTTCCAAGCGGGTAATTTCCCTGCGGGCATTATCAATATCCTTCGGCATACTCTCGGTTTCGAGCCGGCGTGCGGCCGAGGCCTCGTCTATTAAGTCCACCGCCTTATCGGGCAAAAACCGGTCGGGAATATAACGAGCAGAAAGCTTGACCGCGGCGATTATCGCCTCTTCGCTAATGCGCAAGCCGTGGTGCAGTTCGTACTTTTCCTTTAACCCACGCAAAATAGCCATAGCGTTTTCTTGACTCGGCTCCTCGACGACTATCGGCTGGAATCGACGCTCAAGCGCGGCATCTTTTTCGATATGTTTCTGATATTCACGAAGTGTGGTCGCGCCTATGGCGTGCAATTCCCCGCGCGCAAGGGCGGGCTTAAGCAAATTCGACGCGTCTATGGCGCCTTCGGCAGAACCGGCGCCCACAATCATGTGTATTTCGTCTATAAAAAGGATCAGGCGGCCGGCGGAGTTTTGTATTTCCCTAATAAACGTCTTTAAGCGGTCTTCAAATTCGCCACGGAATTTTGTGCCGGCAATTAAGGAACCTAAGTCGAGCATAATTATCTCCTTACCTTTTAATGGCTCGGGTACATCACCACTCACAATACGTTGAGCAAGGCCTTCTATAATGGCGGTTTTGCCCACGCCAGGCTCGCCGATTAAAACCGGATTGTTTTTGGTACGGCGTGATAATACCTGCATGAGGCGGCGCAGTTCTTCGTCGCGGCCGATTACGGGGTCGAGCTTGCCATCGCGGGCGCGCTCCGTGAGGTTTACCGCATATTTTTCGAGCACTTGGAACTTCGTCTCGGGCGTTTCGTCTACCACGCGCGCGCTGCCGCGTAATTGGGCAAGCGAACGGAGCATTGTCTCGCGCTTTGCGCCAAACTGGTCGAGCAGGTCCTGCGCGCTCGACTTCGTATCCATAAGACCTAAGAGCAGGTGCTCGCACGAAATAAATTCGTCACGCTGAGACAAGGCGATTTTACCGGCACGGTCGATTACCTGCATGACTTCCGGCGACAAATAGAGCTGATTAATGGGCGCGGCAGAAAAGATTTTCGGCACCTTGGCGAGCGCGCGGTCGAGCTCCGCGTTAAGCGACTCTAATTCCACACCCGCTTTCATAAGCACAGGGCGCACGAGTGACTGTTCGTCGGTTAAAAGGGTCGATAAAAGGTGAATAGCCTTAAACTCACCATGGTTATGGTGCGCCGCCAAATCCTGCGCCGACTGCAGGGCTTCTTGGGCTTTTATGGTAAAACGGTAAAAGGATTTCATTGGTACGTATATGTATGCATTATACCATATATAACGTTTATCGGCAACAATTATTTCACGCCGAAACGTTTTTTTAGGGTGGCGAGAACGGAGCGGATTTCGCCTGCGGTTGTTTGCCTGCCGAGCGAGAAGCGGATTGAGGACGTGGGGCGGTCGCCCGAAAAACCCAATGCTTTAATAATGCGTGACGGCTCCGCCGCGCGCGAGGCGCAGGCCGTCCCTGGCGAAACGGCTATACCCATCAAGTCCAGCTCAATGCACACGTCCTGCGCAGGGCGCGCCGGCAGGTAGACACTTAGATTGTTTGGTAGGCGGTTTTTACTTCCGCCAACTGGCGGACCGTTCAGTTCCGCATCCGGTAGAATCTTTTTAATACCTTTCCATAAGGCGTCGCGTAGAACGGCAACGCGCTTCGATTCTTTTACGCGCATTTTTTCGGCAATCTTAACCGCTTTGCCGAAACCGACGACTGCCGCCACGTTTTCCGTACCGCTCCGCATACCACTTTCCTGCCCACCGCCGAAGACGAAAGTGGATAGTGGGTAGTGATTAGTGGGTAGCTTGCGGACGTAGAGCAAACCAATGCCTTTCGGGCCATATATCTTATGGCTCGATAGCGTCATCATATCTACACCTAAGTCCGCAACGTCACACTTTATATACTGAAACGCTTGTACGGCATCCGTATGAAATAGGGGATAGACAGCACCCCCCGCCCCCGCCTTATATTTTTTAATACTTTCCCCGATCTCCTTTATAGGTTGAATGACGCCGAGCTCGCTATTTACCATCTGCACGGAAACTAAAACCGTATTTTCGTTTAACGCCTCTTCAAGCTTTGTAAGATTGACAATCCCCTCGCCGTTTACCGGAACTTCGACAATCTCCGCCCCGTGTAAACGCTTAAGCGCCATGCACGCTTCGTATACAGACTCGTGCTCAATCTGCGAGACAACAATACGAAGGGGCGTGTTCGGAGTATGTTCGAGGGAACATCTCGGAAGCGCACCGGCTTGGTCTCCGCTTTTCAAAGCGGAGCGGTGCGCTGAGAGCGAATGCCTTTTTTCCGCAGGAGAAAAAAGAGCATGTTTCCCGAGAATATGCTCGAACACGCCCCGAATAGCAAGATTATTTGCCTCCGTCGCCGAACCCGTAAAAACTATCTCCGTATAATCCGCGTTAAGCGCCGTAGCTATCGCCTGCCGCGCAAAAAATACGGCGCGCGAAGCCTCTTGCCCGTGCAAGTGCGACGAACTCGGGTTGCCGAAAATACCCCTATAAAACGGGCGCATGGTAATTTCCACCCCGCTGTCCATCGGGGTTGTTGCCGCGTAATCCATATATATGCGCTTTGTTTTCATCGTTTTCTTAAAAGCACCTTTATTCTATGCGCGCATCATAAAAAAGAAAGCCCCCGCCGAACAGTCGTTCGGGGGGGCCGTGCGCAGCCAGGTCCAAACCGGTGCGCAGCTATGCATTGTGGAACTTGCGCCGGAACTGCGCCACGGAATGAGGCGCGAGGAGCCTAAAACCCTCAAACCACATAGTGCGCGTTTCGTCCGGCGAACTCATGTGGAGAAACCAACGCCGGCGCGCAAATTGCATCGAGATGCAGTGCTCGCCCCCGTCGTCATCCAAAAGAAAGAGAATATTCCAATGAGGATTACTCGGATCGCCGACGGAGAGTCCGCCCTGTGTATCTCCACACAAATGATGAAGCCTGAGTAAACTCAGAAGCGCATAACAATCGATGTGGCACGGCGCCTCAAACTCGAGCCGCGCGCGCTTCGTAGTAGCACTGCACGTAAACACATACTGCTGGACGGGCTGCGGCGTATTCCGTTGAGGAATGACAATCTGACCAAAAACATCGAAAAACGTTCGAGGAATCTCGTGAAGCATGACACGCGCATCACCCGAAGAAAATGATTCCCGCACATGAAAATCATGATCCATTTGCGGAAGCATGATTGGCGCGCCTCTTAAGGCGAGCACACTCACCACATCGGCATCCGAATCACCCCCGACGCCACTACCCACATCTTGACCTAGTACTTCTGCGATCGTCTGCATACAGCACTCCTTCGTAAGTTAGGCGGATATATCCGCGGTTAGAAAAGCTCCGTATATAATAGCACGGAACTTGCCACCTTGCAAGCAAAATGGTACTCTGGTTAGGTGCTGTTATTCGACAGCTCATTTCCAACTTCACGTCTACGAAACGAAAGGACTCTACCATGAAAATGATCGAACCGAGTATGACATGTCAAAAGGCAATCAGAAGAGCGATAAGCGTCGCCAGAGCAACGGGATCTGCTACCCTCATGCCGGAACATTTCATTCTTGCGATGCTCTATGGCAACAACAGCGCGACTCGCTGCCTGAGAAAAATTGGTGCCCCTATCATCGAAATGCGCAATGCATGGATTAAAAGATTGCCTAACGAAGCAAAAGTTAAACACACGGAAGTGCATTCAAGCATGGAATGGAATCTCGTGATGAATCAGGCCAGAAAGAAGGCTCAAGAAGGCAAATGCGAATCAGTGAACGTCCTCCATGTGTTCGTGGCGATTATCGACATCGACAGCGTTATTAAAGATGTCCTCGAAACCTTCCATATCGCATGGAAAACAATTTGCCAGTTTCTCGCCCGACTCACCGAAAGCACGCGTGCCTATCTCACGCCTCAGACCGCCTGAATTACGGCAAAGCTCAGTCGCAAACCCCCAGCCGCATCAAATCCCCCACCGGACGCGATGCGGCTTCTTTTTTTTGCCGCAATGCGATATTTTTATATTTCATGAAAGATAAGATCGTATTCGACGTCGAGACAAAAAATTCCTTCGAGGATGTAGGTGGTAGGGACAACCTAGAAAAGCTCGAAGTCAGTGTTGTCTGCGTGTATTCATACAACCACGACACGTACGCGAGCTATCGCGAGGAAGACTTTCACAAACTCGCGTCCGTGTTCCAAAACGCTGGCCTCGTGATCGGCTTTGCTATTAGCCGTTTTGACTTACCGGTGATGAAAAAATATATGCCGTTTAACGTGATGGCCTTACCGCGCTTAGATATTTTGGACGAGATAGAATTAGCGTACGGCTCGCGCATATCGCTCGATATACTCGCAAAAACAAACCTAGGCACTCAAAAAACGAGCCATGGGCTCGAAGCAATAGAATTCTACAAACGCGGGGAATGGGACAAGTTAATAGAATACTGCACGCACGATGTCCGCATCACGAAACAGCTCTACGACCTCATCCAAAAGCAGAAGTTCATAAGCATCCCTAAACGCTACACGAACGAGCTCGTGAAAGTGCCTTTGAATTTTAAGGAAATCGAGCTTCCAGCAACTTTATTTTAAAATCCTGTTATTATAAGTGAATGGCACGAAAGACCACTGACGAAGACGAGGAGGAAGACGAACGCCCGCGGCGCGGGAAGAAGAAGCAGGTTAAGGAAAAAAAGAGTTTTCTTGATCAGCTAAGCCGCGAAATAAAGAAAAGCGTCATCGCTATCGTCCTCTTGGGCGTGAGCGTCATTTTAGTGCTCGCCTTATTCGATAAGGCCGGCCCCGCCGGTGGCTACGTCTACCTCGGCCTCATGAAAGCGTTCGGCTGGGGTTACTACTTGCTACCCGCAATGACGCTCTTACTCGCTATCGTATTCCTTGCACACCATGAACTTGAATGGCTCGCTCCACCCTTATTCGGGGGTATCGGCTTCGTACTCGGCGCCTTGGGCGTAATAGACATACTATTCCCCCACAACGCGGGGTTCGTGGGCACGGGCGTCGGCTTAATACAACAGCCCTTTGGCTACCAAGCGTCGCTCGTAATCATGGGTGTTGTTATGGTCGCCTCACTTATTATCGCGCTCGATTTACCAATACGCATTAAGCGCAAGGAAAAGAATGAAGAAGAAAAGAAGAAGTCACAACCCACCCCGGAAAACGGCGCGGATGTGAATAGCGCCGTCGCAACCGCCGAAGAAGCGGCGAAGCTTGCGGCGGCGGAAGAAAAGAAAAAAGACAAAGGCGCGGACGTCCTAATAGGCAAAGAAGCCGAACTACCGCTCATGAACAAGAAGCCGGTCGTCTTTAAGGATTATGTTCCCCCACCGATATCGCTTTTGATATCGAGTATCGAGCGGCCCACCGCCGGCGACTTGCGCGCAAACGCCAATATCATCAAACGCACGATGGACAGCTTTGGTATATCGGTTGAGATGGGCGAGATAAACATCGGTCCTAAGTTCACACGCTACACCCTAAAGCCTGCCGAAGGCGTACGCCTCGCAAAGCTAACCGCCCTCGTGCATGACCTAGCGCTTGCCCTGGCCGCACACCCCATACGCATCGAAGCCCCGATCCCCGGTAAGTCGCTCGTGGGTATCGAAGTACCTAATAAAACCGCTGCCATGGTGCGCCTCGGCTCACTTCTCGCCTACCCTGAATTTTCGCAATCACACCCACTAAGCATCATCCTCGGTCGCGACGTAACAGGTGAGCCGATCGCGGTAAACATCGCGAAGATGCCACACATGTTAGTCGCGGGTGCGACGGGTAGTGGTAAATCCGTAACCATCCATACCTTTATCACCTCACTCCTTTTTAAAAACTCACCACAAACACTCCAGTTTATTATGATCGACCCAAAGAAGGTCGAGCTTTCCATATATAACGGCATCCCCCACTTAGCCTCGCCCGTCGTCACCGAAGGCAAAAAGGCAGCAGGCGTGTTCCGTTGGGCGATACAAGAAATGGAACGCCGCTATGAAACCCTCCTTAAAGCCGGCTGCCGCGACATAACGGGCTATAACGCAAAAAACAAAGATACGCAGATGCCATTCCTCGTAATTGTGGTCGACGAAATTGCCGACCTTATGATGTCTCATGGTAAGGATATCGAAACTGCGATCGTACGACTTGCACAGATGGCGCGCGCGACAGGTATCCACTTAATACTCGCCACACAACGGCCGTCCGTCGAAGTCGTTACCGGCCTCATTAAGGCAAACATCCCATGCCGCATAGCACTCCAAGTAGCGAGCCAGATAGACTCACGCACTATTTTAGACAGTGCCGGCGCTGAAAAGCTTTTGGGCGGCGGCGACATGCTTATTGTGTCTTCGGAATTCTCGAAGCCGAAGCGCTTACAGGGTGCATTTGTAACCGAAGCCGAAATCCATTCCGTGGTGGACTTTATTAAGGAGCATAACCAACCGAAGACGATTGACACACCCGTCGTGCTCGATTTGAACGGCAACCCCGTGCCGACTACTGCGGATCTCATAGCAAAGCCCGCCGGTATGCCAGACCTATCCTTTGAAGACTTAGATAGCGACGAAGACGACGACTTATACGACGAAGCGGTAGAGACGGTAAAGCAGGCACAAAAGGCATCCGCATCCTTACTGCAGCGCCGCTTGAAAGTAGGCTACGCCCGCGCGGCGCGCTTATTAGACCTTATGGAAGCAAAGGGAATTATTGGCCCGGGCGAGGGCGCGAAGCCCCGCGAAGTATTCCTTGAAAAAAATGTAGACGAGATTTCGGCAAGCGACTTCCAATAAGAACCTCCCCGTGCTTTGGCACGGGGAATCAGGGGGCTCTTGCTCCTATAAGAGCCGGCTCCGCCGGTCATCTGACAAAGCGTCGCAACGGGCTATGCCCTTATGCGAGCATTGGTAGTAAAACTAAAGTTTTCCTTTGACATTCCCCTGACTCGCAATATACTAAAAGCCAATGGAAACAGCATCGCTTAAAGAACTACTGCGCGAGCACATCGAACTGAAGGGTTTAAGCCCTAAAAAAATCGCGGACATGACGGGTATTCCCGACCGCTATATTGAAATGCTTCTTGAGGGTGATACGTCGAAGCTCCCGCCCGCACCGTATGTGCACGGCTATATTGCAAAGCTCTCGGGCATCCTTAATTTTGACAAGGACACCATGTGGCGCTTATATCAAAAGGAGTCATCCCTTACGAAATCCGGCCGCGACGACCTTCTACCGAAAAATCGTTTCGCGGTGCGCAGCATAAGCCGTGGTTGGACTCTTGCCGGATTCATAATTGTCGCATGCGTGCTTTTTGGAGGGTATAACATATATGGCATCATCGCCTCCCCCGAACTCGTGATAACGATCCCCGCAAGCGACAACAGCACAGTTGCACAAGAAACGATTCTCTTGCAAGGAAAAACCGACCCTGCATATATTGTTACTGTGAACGGCAGCGAAGTATACGTGGGTAAGGACGGGCTCTTCCAAAAAGAAATCCAGCTACAGGAGGGAATAAATAGCGTTGAGTTTGTTGTGCGCAAGTTCCTCGGCAAGGAGGCGCGCATCGTACGGAACATCCTTTATACAATACCAACTAATAAAAAAATAGATGCCGAAAACGCAACCAGCACCAGAGAAGGAGAATAAAAACGAAAAAAACGAACTACAGGACCTTTTAACGTCCCTACAAGACAAGTTCGGCGAAGGGTCCGTGATGACTCTTGGCGACACGAAGAAAATGAACGTGAAGGTGGTAAGCACTGGATCGTTTTCACTCGACCGCGCCTTGGGCGTGGACGGCCTACCGAAAGGCCGCATTGTCGAAGTATTTGGGCCGGAGTCGAGCGGTAAGACCACGCTCGCCCTAAACGTTGTAGCACAAGCGCAGGCAGGTGGCGGCAAATGCGCCTTTATTGACGCGGAGCACGCACTCGACCCCGAATACGCCGTTAAAAACGGCGTTAAGATCAAGGACTTGATAATCTCCCAACCGGATAATGGCGAAGAGGCGTTAAATATTCTCGAAGCTTTGGTGCGATCCAACATCATCGATGTTGTGGTAGTGGACTCCGTTGCCGCTCTGACACCTAAGGCGGAAATTGACGGGCAGATGGGCCAGCAATTTATGGGACTCCAAGCCCGTATGATGGCGCAGGCGCTCCGCAAACTCACGGCAATCGCCTCGAAGAGCGATACCTTAATAATATTCATAAATCAGATACGCATGCAGATCGGCATGATGTTCGGCAACCCTGAAACGACGCCGGGTGGTAGAGCGCTCAAATTTGCCGCATCCGTACGACTCGATGTGCGCCGTATCGCGCAGGTAAAGAAGGGTGAGGAAGTGGTTGGTAGTCGCGTGAAAGTAAAGGTAGTTAAAAACAAAGTCGCTGCGCCCTTTCAAGTAGCCGAGTTCGATATAATGTACGGTGACGGCATATCGTACGAAGGCGACGTTTTAAATGTCGCGATAACGAAAGGCATTGTCACGAAAGCCGGATCAACATATTCGTTTAATGGAGAAAAGCTTGGTGTGGGGTTCGAAAACGCACGCCTTGCGATGAAAAATGATAAAAAGATTACAAAGGAAATAGAAAAGAAAATTATCGCCGAAGAATAACTTACAAACCGCAAATAAAAATCGCCCCTCACAGGCGATTTTTATTTTCTCAAGACTACCCATCCCTCACGGGATTATTCGACTACGTAGTCGTAGGGAGCGTATTCGTCGTACGCCGACTCATTGTATTGCGACCCATTAAGGGTGTCGTATACCGAAGCGCCGTACGGGTCGGTTTCGTCTCCGTAATATGCAGCGCTCTCCGTGATATTGAGTTGCGACTCAATAAAGGAAAGGCGCGCATCGACGTTTACGAGACCGAGTTCTAAAATCTGCGCCCTGTTGCCCACGTATACGACGAGGACCAAGAGAACGAGAAGCGATACGCCGACTATGTAGTAAAATTTATCTTTTACCATACGTAAATCATAGCACACGTACCTATGAGTCAATACCAAAGTTATCCCCTGTTTAAGAAATAAAAATTTTCGAGGAGCTTCGCTATCAAAATAGGTCCGGTGCCATACGGCGTGGGTGTATAAAACGCCAATCGGCCGCCGTTTTGCGCAAGTAATTCCTGACTGAAGTCCGGCGGAAAACCAAAGTCTATCGCGCCTGCGCCACCCCCAAGCCAATCGGCATTAAGAAGTGATGCTTTTCCCACACCCCCAATCACAAGATCGCCTCCCCGCACAAAACTTTCAAGATTTTCTGTTTTACTATTTGCAATTTCATAAGGGATTCCTATTTGCCCGCAAAAACGGGCAATCGGTGCGCCCACTAAAAATCCATTACCGACTATACGGATGGAGTTATAGTCAAAAATTTTTTTACCACACGAAGCGAGGACTGCCTGCACAGTAAGGACTGCGGGCGGCAAAACACTCGCCTGCCCCGAAAGGTTATCAACGTCCTTTACTATGCCGATAGCGCGGATAAGCACGTCGCGATTATACGCCGCGGGTACCGGCAACTGAAGCACAATACCGCCAACTAAAGAGTCTTTCGCGAACAACGTAATGGAACGCGCAATATCTTCCTCCAATTCAATGCCTGAAAAAGAGACTATCTCAAAGCCAATGCCCAGCGATTGAGCAGCTGCTGCCTTGCGCGCTAAAAATGAAGCCGAAGCTTTGTCACCCCCTACAAGCACGGCGATCATACGCCTTTGCGGAATCGGCAAGTACTTCAACCCCTCATATATACCCTCTGCTATTTTCCTACCATCAATTCGCATAGAGCGAAAACTTTGCGGTAAACGCCGCAATTTCTTTTTTAATCTTTACTGGCTTTTCTTTTTTCAATAAAAGACGGGCGATCCACGCAGCAATCACCACCATATCGCGCTCCTTCATACCACGAGTGGTTACTGCCGGCGTACCGAGTCGCACACCCGTGGGGTAAAATGGCGACTGATCCCCCGCTATCGAATTACGGTTGGCGGTAATACCCGCCACCTCGAGCGCGTTTTGCGCCTCCATACCCGTCATACCCGTGTTCTTGCAGTCTATGAGCATTAAGTGGTTATCAGTGCCGCCCGAGACGAGCGAAAAGCCGTGTGCTATAAGCGCCTTCGCGAGCGCCTGCGCATTTTTTATAATCTGCGTTTGGTATTTTTTAAAATTCGGATCGAGCGCCTCAAAACCCATGCGGGCGATAGCCGCCGTAATATGGTTGTGCGGCCCGCCCTGCAACCCCGGAAATACCACGCGGTCGATACGGTCGGCAAAGTCAGTACGGCAGGCAATGAACGCACCGCGTGGGCCGCGAAGCGTCTTATGCGTTGTGCTCGTCACCACATCCGCGTGCGCAAAGGGCGACGGATGCAATCCCGCGGCAACGAGCCCTGCGATATGGGAAATATCTGCCACGTGATACGCGCCCGTCTTTTTGGCGATCGTCCCGAAGCGCGCAAAATCAATCGTACGCGGGTAGCTCGTAGCGCCCGATATAACGAGCTTCGCCTTGTGCATTTCTACAAGCCGCGCCGCTTCGTCATAATCCAAAACGCCGTCCGTATCCAAACCGTAGTGCGCGGCGCGGAACAGGCGGCCGGTAGCGGATACGCGATGCCCGTGCGACAAATGCCCGCCACTTGCAAGTCCCATCGCGACAAACGTTTCCGTGGGCTGCATGAGCGCCAAATACACCGCCATGTTGGCGGAAGAGCCCGAATGCGGCTGGACGTTTACATGCCAATCTTTACCGAGTTTAAAGAGCTTACGGATACGGTCCTGCGCTAACTTTTCTATGCCGTCATAAACGGTATTCCCTGGGTAATACCGTTTACCGATATATCCCTCCGAATACTTATTTGTAAGGACCGAGCCGATAATAGAAAGCATTTCGTCTGAAACATAATTTTCGGACGGAATAAGATTGATCTGCGCCTTTTGGCGTAGAAGCTCCGTCTTCATGAATTTTTCGAGCACGGCGTCCTTTCGCATTGTGGCTCTGATAATGCACTATATAGGGCGAAAAATCCATCAAAGACTGCTTATGATATAATTCGATTACGTATGTTTTCACGCGCCGGCATTTGGATAATCGGAGTACTCACATTTCTTCTCGTATGGGCAGGAGTTGTTGCGGGGGCACTTGTTATAAAAGAACGCCTTATTAAAAAAGCTCAGCAGGCGACTACAATCCAAAAAGCTTTTGCATTTGCCGAGCCCACGGAGGCAGAGCTCGCAATGATGATGCAAGGGGGCATAGCGGAGGGAATGATTGCAATCCCAATTAATAAGGCGCTATCTATTTTCGCATGCGCAAATAAAAAATGTGCAGTGCTCGGCAAAGTAATGCCCGGCGAAGATCTTGTGCTTAAGGAAGACGCCGTACCCGACGCAAACGGATGGATTCCTATTGAATGGGAAAACGTAAACAGCGGGAAAATTATTCAAGGGTTCGTAAACGTTGATGACATTGCAGTCAGCTACCAGCAACCCCCCATGACGCCGAAAGCAGAACAAGGTCTTGATCCCGAAACGCTCGTTCCCCAAAAAGATATTCCTGCTGCAATAATCCCTATCAATCCGCAAACGCTCGTCGGTATCGCGTGCGATTTCGAAAGCGATGACCAGTTCCGCGACAAAAAAACCACCCGTGGAAGCGGCGCTATAATAACGGACGACGGCTACCTGATAACGGCGCGGAGCGTTGTGGACTTGGGTTATTTGAACGACGGGCTCGACAACTTCAATCTTAAGAGCTGTTACGTCGGGCAACTACCGGAATCTAACCCACTACCAAGCATTCAAGCGATACGAAAAATAAACGCGTTCGTGCGCATCCCTTACATGGCATACCTCGCCGAAGTTTCGTATATCCCCAAGGGTGATGACGCGAGCGACTATGAAAACGCATGGATGGATTTTGCTATTTTAAAAATTACGGATGTGAACCCCGACGCGAAGTATTTCGGCGGGCCCACGCACATACCCGAATCGTTTCCTGCTGCACCCTTTCTTATCTCCGAACTGCCGAAGATCGGCGACGAAACGCTTAATTTCGCCTTTCCGAGCGGCACGACGCTTGGCAATAATGCCGACATAAAAACGCTTTTCATGCAGGGACTTATTTCCTCCGTCACCGGTTACTGGGCGGGCGACAAGCGCTACGCGGACAGCCTCTTCCTTATCGAAAGCCATTTAGACACCGAAGACACCGCGGGCGGCCGCTTCGGTTCCCCCATCTTTTGGAAAGGCTATGTAGTGGGCGTACATACCGCCAAGCAACAGGCATCGCGACAGATATATAACGTCAGCGCGAAAGCCGTCCTCGAGAACCTTTTCGATAATCAGTTTATCATCCCGATCGACGTGCAATAGGGAAAAACGAAGTTTTTAGTTTTTAGTTTTTAGTTTGCGGTTATTAATCCGGAAAAAAAGAAATAATACTACGGCGATGACAGTGACCCCGACGAAAACTTGCTCGAAGATGGCAATTTTTTCGGCATAAAAAGAAAACTCACGGCCCGCATACCAGCCAAACAACGAGAGGGAGCCTATGCGGAACACCGTCCCTATAAACGTTGTTACAGCGAATACGGCGGGGCGAATACGCACTGCGCCGCAAAGTAATGAAACGACACTGATAGGGAAAATAGGAATGGCGCGCAGCGCCGCAAGCACAAGCTCATCCGCATAGCCACGGCCGAAGAACCGCTGCATCTTTTCAATTTCTTCCCAACGCACGCCGCAGTATTTACCAAACTTAAGGATAAGCGGCTTCCCGCCCCAGTACGCGAGCGCGTACATAATGGAAGCGCCTATAGTTACCCCGAGAGCACCAGCAAACGCCACAGGGCCAAAGGCGTATACAGCAGCCTGTGAAGCAGGCCATGCCGCGCTGATAGCAAAAAAACCCATTGCTAAAAAAAGGAGTCCCGAGGGTATGAAAAAGAAAACCTCCTCCATAAACCCGAGTAAGAAGAACGCCCATGCGCCGTACGCCGAAAGGAGTGACTGTATGAGTACGGTACTTTCGTGAATCATTGGGCGCCCGACGGGGATCGAACCCGCTTAACTGCCTCCACAAAGCAGGACTTTACCATTAAGCTACGGGCGCCATCTTAATAACGGCGAAGGATTATACGACGGATATATCCCCTATCTAATCCGCCCATTTCCAAACCAATGCGCCAATATGACAAGTCTTTTTCACGCAAAGCAACTGCCTGCGCACGCCTTTGCAAAGACTTGTCTTGCCGCAACCGTTGTTGTTCAATATTATATTTCAATTCAGGTAAAACGGCAAGAACATTGGCTTTTTTAACTATAACGAACTTTTTGATCTGCATCAGAAAATCGTAAACGTCTTTTTGTGCTGCGATATAATACGTCCAACTTTCTTTCCAATGAGCCTTCCTTTTCGTAATATGCATTACGAATCCAGCCTTAGTAAAATTGCGAATCGAATCTAATACTTCTTCATTCGTCTGTGGAATAGTAATTCTAAAGCCCTTACCGTTATGGGTAAGCGACCCCTCACCGTCAAAAAAGCCCGCAATATACTCCCATGTCATATAAGATAATCATATCATGAATGTGACTGAATTATAAGTACACAGACTCCATAAAGTCACGCAATGAAGCACCTAATAATAAATGTGCCGCGGGGGTGAATCGAACACCCGACGCCAATCTCTTCAGGATTGCGCTCCACCACTGAGCTACCGCGGCTTACGCTCTAGTATGTCAAATGCTATGAATTTATTCAACTAACCGCCTACCTTACTGTTTGTGCCTTTGGAGGGACTCGCCTCTCCCTCGCAAGCTCGGTCGAAACATCGGTTTTTATAGTCACTAATAATGAATCGTCGTCGTCACTGCGTTTCCCTCCGACGCTCCTTATGGAATTACAACCTCGCTTCGCTGCGGGATAATTCCAACGTCGTCTCGCCCCGTGGGTTCGAGTCCAAGTACAAATAACAAGATAGCCGGTACGTGCCGGCTATCTTGTTATTTGTGCCTTTGGAGGGACTCGAACCCCCAACCTTGACGGTAGAAACGTCCTGCTCTATCCATTGAGCTACAAAGGCATTCAACGCCGAAACGCCGTGAAATAGTAGCATTATTTGACCGCGGGGACAATTACGAAGCACAATCAAACGACGACGGGGTGTAGTATAATGGTAGTACGCTTGCTTTGGGAGCATGTAGCCTGAGTTCGATTCTCAGCACCCCGACCACTAACAATGACAATAAAAATTCCTAACTTCAAGCAAAGCCCTGTGGACTTTATGCGGTCGTGCGGATACGCCTTCGACCGCGAAACAGGCGTTGAGGCGAGTTGCATGCGCCGTATTTCCGGCCACGACTATCCCCGCTACCACGCATACGTCAAAAAAGAAGATATGACGCTTATCGTTAATTTACATATCGACCAAAAGAAACCCTCATACGGCGGTGCCAGCCACGCGCATAATGGGGAATACGAAGGCGACCTAGTGGAGCGCGAGGCAGACCGTATACGGGGATTTACAGTATAGATTTGTAGTATAATTAAAATGTGCAGGACTCATGAAAATGAGTGCATTTCTAGAAGTATAAATAAAATAGAGTGAGGCGTACTAGGGGTACACTGAATGATATTTTACGCAGTACGACAACGAAATGCGCCATTTTCGTAAGTCCTTGGGTAAAAGAAACTAATTCCCTATTCATTCGTTATATATGACAGAAGAAGAAGAAAACCTCATAGAAAGCGCACAAAACGGCGATTCCGCCGCTTTTGGCAAGCTCTATGACCGCTATGCCGAGCGCATATACCGCTTTATCTTCTTGAAAACGGGTCAAAAAGGCGATTCCGAAGACTTATTACACGAAGTATTCCTTGCTAGCTGGCGCACAATCCAAAGCTACGAGCTACGCAATGCCACCCCCTTTACGAGCTGGCTGTACCGAATTGCAGGTAACCGCGTTATCGACTGGTACCGCACGCGCAAAGGTACCGCCTCGCTCGATGAGATGATGGAGAGTAATACCCTCCCTATAGAGCTCGCGAGTACGGGACACTCGGGGCTTCTCGAGGCGCTCGACCGCGGGTTCGCAATGGATGCTGTAATGAAGGGCGTTCGCAGCTTAAACGATACGGAGCAGACAGTCATCCTAATGCGCTACGTAGAAGATCTTTCACCCGAAGAAACTGCGCTCGCAATCGGAAAAACTGCTGGCGCCGTACGCCTCATCCAGCACCGCGCCATCACGAAATTGAAAAAGAAATTAGAGATTCCCCATGAACAATTTACACGAACATCTTAAGTCACTTAAAAACGTCCGCCCTGACGCGGCGTTTTTGGCGCGCTCGCGGGCAAGCCTAATGGCTACCATTACCCCTACCCCACGGCGCTTTTCGCTCGAATCCTTCATACCCGTATTTAAAATGTCATTCGCTACCGGAGCGCTCGTATTACTCGTATTCGTTTCCATACACCGCGCACCAGAGAGCACGGAGGCTGGTGTAATGGCGAGCCTCGACGTAAATGCAATACAGGCAGAGCAACTAGCCGTAAACGCGACGGAATCTATAGCTAACGCGGCGTACTTCAATGGCGTATCCCCTGTTATCAGCCTCGCCTTAACCGACATCGCTGACCCCTCGACGAACTGGGGTAGCGCAAACCAAGTAAGACAAAGCCTTGCTGTACTCTATAAGAATTAAAAAAAGTATATCGATCGTCTTTGCGCTCGCCTTTGCGCCGTTTTTTTTCGCACACGGGCAAGCCATAAGCACTGCTTCGACTGACGCCCTGCAATCTGACTTAAGCCGCCTTACGGAGAGCCTCGATCTTTTAAATGCCATAAAAATAGGTAAGCGCCCCACGGATGCCACATTACTTCAAAGCGCATTGAATAATGTGATCAGTATTTCAGAGGAAGAGATACGGAGCGTGAGTATGCAACTGGGTGCACACAGCGGATTGACGGACGAAGAGATTAGCTTACAGGACGACCTTATGGCAGACATCGCAAGCCTCAAGCTTCATATAAAATCCGTTCGAACCGACACGACGCAAGAATCGGGCATTAGCGGCATAATATCGCTCGCGCAAAAATTTAAGGAATGGCGTGACGGGCCATATACTATAACCATGAGACAGGCGATTCGATTCGTAAGTGTTTTTGAAAACAACGCATCGATTATAGCGGCGAACGTACGCTTTAGTGCCATAGCAAAAGATGAAAATATAATACGCTCATTTCTTGCACTATTTAGAACCACGCCATTCACCCGTCTTATGAAAGAGGCTCAAACTAAAATTAAGAAAGCTACTAATCTAAACACCCGCGCCAAAGCCGCGCTTATGCCAGATGCGGAGCAACCGGTAGATCACGATGACACTATCGACGAAATGATCCGCCAGTCAAACGCCCTCGTAAACGCCGCGTACGACGATTTCATCGCGATAAGCCGATTAATACGTAAGTGAGTAGTGGGTAGTGTTTAGTGGGTAGTAAAAAAATTCCCCCAATTTGGAGGAATTTTTTTCGTAGCTATTCACTAGCCACTACACACTATTCACTTCGTTACATAACCGCTTCCTTCAGGACCTTGCCTGCGCGGAACTTCGGCTTGATCGAAGCCTTGATCTGAATTTTCTCGCCCGTCTTCGGGTTAACACCCATGCGCGCTGCGCGCTTAGCAACCTTGAAGTTACCGAACCCGGGGATCTTCACGTCGTCGCCCGCCACCATCGCTTTTGTGATGATGTCGAAAATTGCGTCAACTACCTCAATACCCTTCTTCTTGCTTTCGAGGCCGCATGCGGTCATCAAAGCTTCTGCTAATTCTGTCTTTTTCATATGGAATGGATTATACGAAACTTGCGACCTTTTAACCAGTTACCCCCTAATGGTAGCCACCCCGCAGGGAAAAGCAAGCATTTCCTAGCTTTTTCACAAAGCATTGACAAAATAGCACTAAAAGTGCTAATATATAACCGTAGTTCGATTTCCCGCACCCCACAACTATCAGGAGACTTTCCGTGCCGATTCCTAAATTACCCGACAGACATTGGACGAATTACGAACGCAAAGGCCTGATTTGGGCGCTCCATGAACAAGCGCACAATCTACGATTCAGCCCAGAAGACAGCGGCTTGGTTTTCAGAAGAATTCGCCATGCCACGGATATCATGATGTTGGTTAGCACCTTGCGACGCAAGAATCTGAACAGCATCCGAAAAGACATCGAAGAAAAACTCGTAGAAGTCTTTCGCTAAGAATCTGGAAGACCAAATAGACCAATAGCCGTACGAGCACCCGCTCGCACGGCTATTTTTTCTTTTCTTTCTTTTAATCCGCGAAGTACTGACGTGGAATTAAGAAAGTCTGTGCACTTCAGGTAAGACGAAGACCGGATTACCTTTTCGGGAACATCTCGGAGGCCCGATAGCTCTGGGTAATCCGTCCCGCGGGACGGATTTATCGGGCCGAGAGCGAATGCCTTTTTTCCGCAGGAGAAAAAAGAGCATGTTTCCCGAAAGGGTAGTCTGGTCGCAGCTCTCCTAAAAAGCGCTATCTGGCGTACTCCACGGCACGCAGTTCGCGGATTACGTTCACCTTTATTTCCCCCGGATACCGCAACTCCGCCTGTATGCGGTGTGCAATATCTTTCGCGAGCTGCAACGCCGCGAAGTCGTCAATCTTTTCCGGCGTCACGAACACGCGTATCTCGCGTCCTGCCGACAACGCATAGACCGTCTGCACGCCCGGAAACGACATGCCGATCTTTTCCAAATCCGCCAAGCGCTTAAAGTAATGCTCCAAGGAATCGCGCCGCGCTCCGGGCCGCGCGCCCGAAATTGCGTCTGCGGTCGTTACAATAAACGCCTCGGGGATAGCGTGCGGATATTCGTCGTGGTGCGCCTCCATAGCGCGTATCACGTCTTCGTCAACACCATACTTTTTAAGTATCTTTCGGCCGATATCAACGTGCGTACCCTGCACCTCGTGGTCTATCGCCTTACCAATGTCGTGCACCAAAGCGCCTTTCTTTGCGATATCAACGCGAAGCCCTAGCTCAGTCGCCAACATGCCAGCGATGTGCGCCATTTCTATAGAATGATTTAAAACATTTTGCCCGTAGCTCGTGCGGAAATGTAGCCTGCCCAAAACTTGCAAAACTTCTTTAGGAAAATCGACGATGCCGAGCTCGTACGCAGCCGCGTCGCCGTATTCCTGCACACGCCGCGCAAGCTCCGCCTTCGACTCTTCTACTTTCTCCTCAATCTTCGCCGGCTGTATACGCCCATCCTTAATAAGTTTCTCGAGTGTCATGCGCGCGAGCTCACGACGCATAGGGTCGAATGAAGAAATAGTAATTGCTTCGGGGTGCTCGTCTATCACAATTTCCACACCTGTTAAGCGCTCGAGTGTTCGGATATTTCTACCCTCGCGACCGATAATTTTACCCTTCAAGTCCTCGGAGGGGAGAATAAATGTCGACGTGGAAAGTTCGGTAACGTGCGCACGCGCATACCGCTGTAAGGACGTCGTGATAATTTCAACACCGCGCTTTTCTATTTCATCGCGGCGCTCGCGCTCGAGCTTCTGCATAGAAAACGCCAAATCTGTCTTTGCGCTTTCCGCAACCTGCACAAATAACTTCTCGCGTGCTTCGTGCGATGACATACCGGCAATCTTTTCGAGAGTCGCAGAAAGGTTCGTACGAATCTTTTCGGCCTCAGCTGCCAAACCCTGCACGCGTTCCGTCCCCTTACGCACCTCACCTTCGCGCGTCGCAATAGAAGAAAGCTCGCGCTCCAGATTTTCCTGCATCTTTAAAAGCCGTTCCTCGAAACGGTTTAATTGCGCTTTGCGTTCGCGCTCTTCTTCTTGCGCTTTTTCTATCGTCGAAGCCGCCGAGGTCTTGGCGTTTAATACTATGTTTTGCGCTTCAAGCCGCGCCGCCTCTGTTTGCGCCTTAAGCCGCTGCTCTATCGAGTTCGCCCTGCGAGAGGCAACCGACTGCCGCACGAAGTACCCCGCTACAACCCCGAGAAAAACCAATCCGGCCTGTAAAAATAGGTTGAATGTCATGAATGTAAGTGAAAAATAGTATGTTTATATGCACACGAAGACTATACTATAGACGTATAACACCCTGCAAACTATGAAACGGACCGTAGTACTTCTTATTTTAGATGGCTGGGGTGTAGGTCAAAATGACATCACGAACGCCATTTACGCCGCGCAACCACCTATCATAACCGAACTTGCTCATCGCTACCCGAGCGGCGCCTTATTATCACACGGTATAGCCGTTGGATTACCGTGGGAGGCAGCAGGTACGGGAGAGTCCGGCCACCTTACAATCGGCGCGGGGCGCACGGTATACCAAACCTCTGTAAAAATTGCGCTTGCAATTGCCGACGGATCTTTTTTTGAAAACGCAGTTCTTCGCGCAGCACTCACAAGCACCATAAAAGCAAAAGGGACACTCCACCTTGTGGGGACTTTATCAGAAAAACAAAATAATGAATCAGCCGAACGCCTGCGCGCATTAATCAAACTTAGTGAGCGCGCTCATATCCCCCGCATACGCATCCACCTACTACTCGGTGGCACGGAATCCGGCCCGCGGGCTGCGCTAAAAATAATGCAGACCGTCCCATGGAGTGAAACAGTAAAGCTTGGGTCGCTCATCGGCAGGTACTACGCCGCGAACGCAAAAAACGCTATTCTCGGCATCGGCACGAAAACGGACGACCCTGAAAAATATTTACATGATTTTTATTTGCATGGCATGAACGACGAATTCACAGAGCCCGTAACTATAGGGCCAGATCCGCGTGGCGTAGAAGAAAATGACACGGTCGTATTTTTCGACTGCGATGACACCCCATTACGAAACCTCGTAAACGCCATGATAACTGCACAAGAAACGCCGAAAAACGTCTCCATGGCGACGCTTACCGATTATGGCGCCATAGGCACGGTGCCCGTGGCATTTACAGACGATCAACCGGAAAAAACATTAGGGAGTGTACTCGCCGAAAACAATAAGACGCAATTCCGCATAGCGGAAACAGTGCGCTACCCACACGTAACGCATTATATGAACGGCCGAAGAGATACGCCACTTAAAAACGAATACCGCATACTCGTACCGACGGAAAACGTCGCACGCAAGGATGAGCGGCCGGAAATGATGACAAAAGAAATCGCCAACCGCGGCATTGCGGCCATAGAAGAGGGTGCGGACTTCGTCGTAATGAATTTCGCGGCGCCGGACGTTATGGCGCACACGGGTAATTTTGAAGCGGTGAAAATCGCGATACGCGCCGCGGACCGCGAACTAGGGAATATCACAAAGGCAGTCCTTGCCCGCGGCGGCGCGCTAATCATCACAAGCGACCACGGCAATGCCGAACAAATGCGCAATCCTGTGACCGGCGCCGCGGAAACAAACCATAATATAAACCCCGTCCCCGTACTCGTGATAGCGAAGGAACTTGAAAAAGCACCTAAGAGCGACGTACCGTCATATGGGGTGACGATTGGACTCCTAACAGATATCGCGCCAACCGTCCTTACGCTCATGGGAATCAATAAGCCCCAAGAGATGACCGGATCAAGCCTTATCGGCAGACTATCCTAACCAACCACAATGGAATTCCTTTTTAAGGTACTCCTATCTATAACCGCAAATATTAGCGCCCTACTTCTTGCGGGTTATTTTGATAAGGATTTCATTATCATGAGCGACGTTGAACACATCGTCCCCCTTGCCGCATTTCTAGCCTTATTAAACCTTATCGTACGCCCCGCCCTACGCTTACTTTTTAGACCACTTATCGGTATAACGCTTGGTGCTTTCAACGTTGTTATCAGCGCTGCAATCCTCTATACCGTTGACATTTACTCGAATTCGCTTACTATTAACGGATTATGGGCGCTCGTTGTAGGCGCCCACCTCGTAGGGCTCGTCATCACGCTTATCGACTACTCCTCTGCCGTGGTATACGGCTCAGGAGAACTCTAAAACAGACATGAATACACTTATTATCGCGACGGTTACCGCATCAATCATTCTTATTATTCTCATAGCCCTACAAGAGCAGTCTTCGGATACACCCGGAGCGTTCGGTGGCGGCGCCTCCGGCAGTGGTAACTATCACACCCGCAGGGGCTTGGAAAAATTCATGTTCGGGGCAACGGTGTTTTGCGGAGTACTTTTCGTTTGCCTCGCCGTACTCAACCTTGTTCTACCTACTCTCTAAGGCAATCTCGGCATGTACGCCCAAAGAGCGGATTATTTTCCGTAGCACTCTTGCGATATCGATCGTCGCCGGTTTTTTTGTTGCCACGAACACCTACTACGCAATAACCGAAGAAATTCCCGCGCACGGTGGGTCATTCACTGAGGGTTTCGTAGGTCAGCCGACATTTATAAACCCCCTCCTTTCAAGCGGTAGCGACGCGGACGAAAGCGCGATAGAACTTTTATTCCCTAACCTCGACGGACTTATACAGGTATATGCAACGAGCACAGACAGGAAAACAATTTCAATAACGCTTAAAAAAGATCTCGTTTGGGACGATGGAGTGCCACTCACGGCCGACGACGTAGTGTTTACGGTAGAAACCGCACAAGACATTCTCGTGCGCTCACCCCAAGCGGGCGCGTGGCAGGGAGTCATTGCCGAAAAAATAAATGACAATGAGGCGCGCTTTACCTTACGGGAGCCGTCCGCGTTCTTCGAAAGTACGGCGCGCAATCTTAAGATAGCGCCACGACACATATTTGGCGCGATACCCGCGGCAAATCTACGGCTTTCGGCATACAACTTAGAACCGGTTGGCGCAGGGCCATGGAAGTTCTCTGAAATGAAAACGGAGCGGAGCGGATTCATAACCGAAATACGCCTTACACCCAACACACGCTACGCGGGGAGCGTTCCATTCATGACAAATTTTTCATTACGCTTTTATCAAAACGAAAAAGAAGCCGCAGACGCGTTCAACGCGAAAGAAATCGAAGGACTCGGTGGAATCGACCCCGAACAAGCGGAATCCCTCTTAGTGGAACACCGACTCGCATCAATCTCCTTACCCCGCTATTACGCGCTATTCTTTAACTCCAACACCCACTACGCGCTTAAGGAAAAAGAAGTACGCCAAGCGCTCGCCGCGGCAATAGACCGCAAGAAGCTCGTAACAGACGTATTCAACGGCCACGCTGCGACAGCCGAAGGGCCACTTGCACCACAAATAAGAGGGTATGATGCAGGCGCACTCAGAGCGGGGGAAAACTCAGTAGGAAACGCGAAGCGACTACTCGACAGCGCGGGCTGGCTTGTAAACCCCGAAGACGGGGTGCGCTACAAGACTATCGGGCGCGAACGCACAAAGCTCGAATTTACGGTAATCGTCCCCGAAATACCAAACCTCCTACGCACTATGGATAGCGTAAAAAGCGAATGGGGAGCGATCGGTATAAAAACAAATATAACGCCGATGAGCGTGGAGGACATGCAAAGGGGGCCGATTAAAACCAGAAATTATGAAATGGTTGTTTTCGGGAACGTCCTTAAAGGCAACCCCGACGTGTTCGCCTTCTGGCACTCGTCCCAAAAATTTTATCCGGGGCTTAACCTTTCAATGTACGAAAACAAAACTGTTGACGCGATACTCGCCGGACTCCAAAAGGCAGAGGTATTGGATATTACGCAACTTAAAAAGCTACAAGAACTTATCCATAACGATGCGCCCGCGGCGTTCCTTATGAACCCAAACTACCTCTACGCAATCCCCCGTAACCTCCATGGCGGCGACTTTGAAACTCTCACCACCCCCGAAAACCGGCTCACAAAAACCGAAGAATGGTACGTGCGGACGCGGCGCCAATTCCGCGCGTAATCGATCCCAAAAGCTTGCGCTCTAAAACAGTTAATGCTACTATATAAGGACTAAGTGTCCTCCTAGCATAGCAGTCGAGGTGGCGGAATGGCAGACGCACTGGCTTCAGGAGCCAGCGACCGCAAGGTCATGAGGGTTCGAGTCCCTCCTTCGACACATAGAAATAATAAAATAGCGAAATAACAAAAAAACATATGGCAGAACCAGTATTGAAGTACGTACCGTTAGGCGGCTTAGAAGAAATCGGCCGCAATTGCATGTTCGTCGAAAACGACGACTCGATCGTCATTATCGACATGGGACTGCAGTTCCCCGAAGACTCAACACCGGGAATCGACTACATCATCCCGAACGTCAAATACCTCGAATCGAAAAAGGAAAAAATCCGCGCGCTTATAATCACGCACGGCCACTACGACCATATCGGCGCCATCCCCTACGTCATGGCAAAGCTCGGCAACCCCACGATCTATACGTCGGCAATTGCGCGCGAGATTATCTTGAAGCGGCAGGATGACTTTCCGAACCAGCCGAAGTTGAACATTGTGACGATTAAAGATGGTGAAACGGCAAAGCTTTCGGCGGATATTACCGCGGAATTTTTTGACCTCGACCACACGATCCCTGATACCATGGGCGTGGTACTTAAAACGCCTGTCGGTAACATCGTACACGTCACGGACTTCCGCCTCGACTACGACGACGACGGCAAGCCGACGGACTTCGAAGCCTTTAAGAAAATCGGTGACAGGGGCGTGCATACGCTTATTATGGAAAGCACTGCCGCCGAAAAGGAAGGTCAGTCCGTTTCCGAACGCGTGGTAGTAAAGAACCTCGAAGACTTATTCCTTAAATCGAAGGGGCGTATTATCGTCGGCACCTTTGCCTCGATGATTACCCGCTTGGGCGAAATCGTAAAAATCGCGGGTAAAATCAACCGCAAGGTATTTGTTGCCGGCTTTAGTATGAAGGCTAATTTACAGATAGCGCAGAACTTAGGCTACTTAAAATTCGAAAAAGACGCGGTGCTCCCCATCGAGGACCTGCACAAGTATAAGGACGAAAAGGTCTTGATTGTCTGCACCGGCGCGCAGGGCGAATCGAACGCCCAGCTTATGAAGATTGCTACCGGCCAGCACCGCTTTATCACCGCGAAGGCCGGCGACAGCTTTATTCTTTCGTCGTCCATCGTCCCTGGTAACGAAGGCGCAGTGCAAATCTTAAAGGACAACCTGACGCGACTTGGTGCGCGCGTCGTGCAATCGAGCCATATAGACATCCACGCCTCCGGCCACGGCCCGAAAGAAGACATGAAGCTTATGATGCAGGCTATGAAGCCGACATACTTTATCCCCGTACACGGCTACTACTTTATGCGTGCCGCTAACCGCGAAAACGCTGTCGATATCGGCATCCCCCACGAGAACGTCCTCATGATGGACAACGGTATGGTGGCAGAACTCACGAAAGGCACCGCCGTAATTACCAAAGAACAAGTAGAAGCGTACATGGTAATGGTAGACGGGTTGGGCGTCGGCGACGTCGGCGAAGTCGTTTTGCGCGACCGCCTTATCTTATCCGACGAAGGTATGATGGTGATGATCGTCACCCTCGACCGGAAGACCGGCAAGCTTTTGAAGAAGCCGGACATAATCTCGCGTGGCTTCATTTACTTGAAAGACAACCAAGAGCTCGTGGAAGAAGTTCGCCGTAAGGTGAAAAACATCATCGAGAAGATGCCGCAGACGCAGACCCTCGACCCCGAATACGCGAAGTCATTAATCCGCGACCAAATCGGCGCCTTTCTCTACCAGCGCACCAAGCGCCGCCCGATGATATTGCCAGTCGTGATTGAGGTTTAAGGGCAAAGCCCATCTGCAACCAACTGGTTGTATACCGCCTCATTAGAGTCACTAAGATTCTCACAATTCTTTTTCTTAACATCAGAGGCCTGATGAGATTGCATGCCTATTTGTCGGGCACAATTCAAGGAATCGCATCCACTACTAATAACAGCGTCAAGATATTTAAATCGTTTCACAGTCGATGAAATAATTTGATTATTCTTTTTAGTAAAAGAATCTTTTTTTCTTTCTATAAGCCTACTCCCCTTCGCCTGAATAACAGGAGATTTATTTTGAAAAAAATTTTCCATGATTGCAATTTGATTCTGCTGCCATTTAGAAAATTCACCCTGTGCACTTATATACTCGAACGAAAAAATACCTAAAAGGAAAATACCCGTAAAAATAATCTTAAAAAGTTTCATACTATGATTATCCCCCCCCTAAAAACTGGAACAAGGGGATAAAACGCGGTAGCATGAAATCCATGCAACAGAACCTCGTCTCGGGTATACAGCCTTCCGGCCGGCTCCATATCGGCAACTACTTAGGCGCTCTTAAAAACCACGTCACATTGCAAGATGCGGGCGCACACCGGTGCTTTTTTATGGTCGTAGACTTACATTCCATCACCGAGCCGTACGACGCATCCCTTAAGCATGCGCAAGTTTTAGACACCCTTGCGAGCTTTATAGCCGCAGGCATCGACCCCAAACGTTCGACGCTCTTCGTGCAATCGCACGTACCAGCACATACCGAGCTCGCGTGGATTCTCTCGACCATTACCCCCTTCGGCGAGCTTTCGCGTATGACGCAGTTCAAAGACAAATCCGCACGGCAGGAGGAATCGAATGTCGCGCTCTTCACGTACCCCGTACTTATGGCAGCAGATATCGTACTCTACGACGCGATTGCCGTGCCCGTGGGCGACGACCAGTTACAGCACTTGGAACTGACGCGCACACTCGTACGCAAATTCAATAACAAGTTCGGCGAAACGCTCGTAGAGCCCCAGCCACTCCTTACACCTACGCCGCGTGTAATGAGCCTTACAGAGCCTGCTCGCAAAATGTCTAAGTCCGAACCAGCAGGGTGCCTCTTCCTCGACGATACGCCCGAAGACGTTACGGCAAAGTTAATGGCCGCGGTTACCGATAGCGGCACGGGCATTACGCACGACCCCGAAAACAAAGCGGGTATCGCTAACCTCCTTACAATATTCGCTAATGTCGCGGACCGCACTGTAGACGACCTCGTGGCTGAATACAAAGACGCAAAATACTCCGCATTTAAAAAAGCCCTCGCTAAAGCCGTTATCAAAAAATTCGCCCCGTTCCGCAAAAAGAAAGCGAAGCTCCTCGCTAAGCCCGAAGCACTCTGGAAAACAGCTGCCCGCGGCGCCAAAACCGCAAACCTCGTGGCAAACGCCAAGCTTGCGAAGATCAAAAAGAAAGTCGGATTACTTTAAGTAAAGTAATTTCTAATCCCTATTATCGTCATATGCCGACCGGCATATGACGATAATAGGGATTAGAAATTTTAAGATAATAAGTTAAAGAATGGCACACATCCAAACGGATGTGCCGCTGATTTCTTCGGTTGATTCCGCGGCGAATGTATCCGTACGAGTGAATACAATGTCTTTCGCATTCACGTCTTTCAAAAATTCCGCGCGCATCGCTTCGAGCGCGGCGCGCGCTTTATCCCCCGCTTCGATATAAAACGTTACGGCGTCTGCCGGGCTGCAGCCGGCGCTTTGACGCAAGCCCTGCGCCATACGCACTAAGTCGCGGTAGATTCCCTCGCATTCGAGTTCGGGCGTGATTACCGTATCGAGCGCTATTTCTTTTTCTAGCTTTTCGTTGAATATAACTTCTTTCACGTTCACTTCGTCCGCAAGGATCGAAAGTAGCTCGGACTTACCCTGTAATGACAATGACTTTACCGTAAGGGACGCAAGCGGTTGGCGCACCTTCAGCTTTTCTTCGGCACGGCTCGCGAGAGCAAAGCTCGCCACGCGACGCACTTCCGCCATCCCCTCGTTCAATTCCTCGCCAATCACCGCACCCGCCATAGCGAACCAGTCTTCCATGTGCACGGATTCTTTTTCGCCGCCCAAGGACTTGTACAATGCCTCGGCGAAGAACGGCATGAAGGGTGCGATAAGCTTACTCGTTTCTAAAAGCACATAACGCAATACGGGTAATACCTCCGCGCGCTTACGCGAGCGGCGTAAGTACCAGCGCGATAAATCATCCGCAAACGCTTCAAGCACCTGCGTCGCCTCCGCAACTTCGTATGCATCTAAGCGCACCGCAACATCCCGCGCCGTTTCGTGCAAGCGACTTATAATCCACCTATCGAGAACATGCGAAGTGGATAGTGGGGAGTGAGTAGTGGGGAGACCACCGCCGTACGTTTCGAGGAATACAAACGAATTATAGATAAGCGAAATGAACGAGCGGGCACCCCTACCGAAGTCGCGCTCATCAAACTTCTGCGCCTCTTTCACGATAGCGCTCGAATAAAAATGCCACCGCACGGCATCCGCCCCGTGCGTGTTCAATAATTCCCACGGATCAACGCCGTTGCCCTTAGACTTCGACATCTTCTTACCGAGCTTATCCAAAAGGTGCGAATAGCAAACCACGTTCTTGTACGGCGCCCCTTGCTCCATAAGCACGCCTACCGCCATAAGCGTATAAAACCATCCGCGCGTCTGGTCTATGGCTTCGCAGATATAGTCCGCCGGATATCGTTTGGGGAATTCATCACTAGCAAAAGGCATTGCACCCGAATCGAACCATACGTCTATCACGTCCTTTACGCGCGCCATCATGCCGCCACATTTTTCACAGGGGATTGTAATCGCGTCGATAAACGGCCTATGCACATCTATATTCCCCGTCGCGTCTTTCGGCTGCTCAGGTAGCTCGGTAAGTGAACCGATTACCGTATACGTGCCGCACGGCGCGCATTCCCATACCGGTAAGGGCGTACCCCAGTACCGCGCGCGCGACAGCGCCCAGTCTTTTACGTTATCCACCCACTCGCCGAAACGGCCGTCTTTAATGTGCGCGGGTGTCCAATTCACTTCCGCATTCGCCGCATGCAACTCCGTGCGCAATTTCGACATGGCAATAAACCACGCGTCCGTCGCGTAATAGAGCACGGCCGTGCCGCACCGCCAACAGAAGGGATATTCATGCTTGTACGGTTCGGTCATCAAGAGCCGGCTGGCGTCTTTGATATACGCAATTATTTTTTCTTCGGTTGTCGCATTCTTCGCGCGTAAGCCCCTAAAGTCCGCAGGGACGGCGCCCGTAAAATTACCTGCTTCGTCCACCGTGTGCGTCATAGGTAAGCCAAGCGCAGCGCCTAACGCATAGTCGTCTTCGCCATACATCACGGCCGTATGCACGACACCCGTACCGCTTTCGTTCGTCACGAAACTAGCAGAATAAATCTTATGCGATTTTTCTGATGCGAGCGCCGGCACGTCGAAAAGCGGCTTATACGAAGCGCCGACTAGCTCGCTTGCCGAAAATTCCTTATCCGCAGGCAACTTCATCCGCAACGCGGCGTTCTTCTCAACTATTAAAACTTTATCGGCGTCGACAACGGAAACAAACGTATGCGCGAGGTTCACCGCTAAAGCAACGTTCCCTAAAAGTGTCCACGGCGTCGTCGTCCATGCGACGACGTGACTACCTTTATGCGCGCCGTCTAAAATCTCGAAGCTTACGTACGCCGACGTATCAGTCACCTCCTTATACCCTTGCGCGAGTTCGTGCGACGAAAGCGCCGTTCCGCACCGCGTACACCACGGCACGACCTTATGGCCCTTATATAACAATCCCCGCTCGTTAACTTTCTTCAGCACGCCCCACAGCTTTTCCACGTACGCATTATCGTATGTGATATAGGGCTTTTCCATGTCGAGCCAGAAACCGACGCGCTCCGTAAGGCGCTCCCACTCTTCTTTATACTTCCACACGCTCGCTTTCGCCTTCGCGTTAAACGCCGCGATGCCGTACGTTTCGATCTCCGGCTTGGACTTTATACCAAGCTCTTTTTCTACCTCGATCTCTACCGGTAACCCGTGCGTATCCCAGCCCGCGCGGCGCGGCACGTGGTACCCGCGCATCTGCTTGTAACGCGGAATAACGTCCTTGAACGCGCGGCCGATCATGTGGTGCGTACCGGGGCGGGCATTCGCCGTCGGCGGCCCTTCGTAGAAAACGAATTCAGGCCCACCTTCGCGCGCCTTCAGGCTTTTCTTAAAAATATCCTTTTCTTTCCAGAACGCGAGGATTTTCTCCTCAACCGCCGGCAGGTTTAATTTTTCTTTCGGGTTAAGCAAAGTATATAAAAACTATCACACAAAAAGGGCATGGGCAATGGAAAAATAAGGATATATAAGGCATACTTGCCGCATGGAACAGGTGGCGATTACGAACCGCAAGGCGCGCTTTAACTATGAAATACTCGAAACTCGCGAAGCGGGCATCGAGCTTTTTGGCCATGAGGCAAAATCCTTAAAGGCGAGTCATGCGGATATTACGGGCGCGCACGTGACTATTCGTGGCGGCGAAGCATGGCTTTTAAACATGAACGTGCGGCCGTATCAGGAAAACAATGTTCCTGCGGACTACGACCCACTCCGCCCACGCCGCCTACTCCTGAAGAAAGAAGAGATAGCCGAACTCGAGGCTCATGTACGCTCCGCGAACTTGACAATCGTACCACTTCGGGTTTATAGTAAGGGGCGCCTTGTGAAAATCGAAATCGGCTTAGGTAAAGGTAAAAAGAAAGCCGACAAGCGCGAGGCGGTAAAAAAACGCGACGCCAAGCGGGAAATCCAAAGGGCGTTATAGAATCTGTAGTAGTATATCCATACGGGGATGACGGGCTTCGACGGAACATTGAAACGAAATAAGCAAGCCGAGGCACGCACGCATACTCGTAAAACGGCGCGCACAAGATTAATTGCCAACGCATTTAGTCGTCAGCCTGAGCTCGCATACGCGTAGTTCAGGGATCTCTTCCTAACTCCTGCTAGGGAACCAAGAGGTCTTATACCGCAGGATAGCGATTAAGGACTGGTGACTTAAAAGCAAAGCTAAGCCAGTAAGGCGCGTATGGTTTCTGTTACGTCTAAGCCATGCCGCATGAACCGACGTAACTACGCTTGTAGAAAGTTTCGGACTGATATGTTTCGGATCTGGGTTCAACTCTCAGCATCTCCACCACTTCGCCCATCCATCTCGGGATGGGCTTCGCGGTGCAAGCACTAAACAAAAACCGCCCATGGGGGCGGTTTTTGTTATACTAGATAGATGAAAGAAAATACATCCAGTCCCTCATACTTCATCCGTAACATCAACATCGTTATCGGGCTCGTGCTCGTGTGGCGTGGCGTATGGCACGGCCTCGACGTGCTCGAGGCGATGATCGGCATAGACCACACCCTCCTTGCCGCGGGCATCGGCTTTGCTGTCGGCATAGCCCTCCTCTACGCCCCCGACCACGACTTAAAGGAACTCCAAAAGCTCTAAAGCTCCCCTTAAAAGCGTTTGACCGCTTACCTTTTTCCTGTTACTATAACGACATTACTACTAACGTAAAAATCAATCGGGAGATAACCGCCAAAGAGCTTTTGGTTATTGGAGAAGACGGCACGAGCCTCGGCGTGATGTCACTCGACGACGCGATTAAGATTGCCGACGCAACAAACATCGACGTTATCGAGATATCCCCGCTCGCGAACCCGCCCGTAGCCCGCATTATGAGCTACGATAAGTTCCGCTACCAAGAGGAGAAGAAGCGGAAGAAGCAGCGCATCGCCCAGAAGAACCTCGATATTAAGCGCATACAGCTTTCGGGCCGCACTGCCACGAACGACCTACAGGTCAAGGCGCGCCTTTTAAACAAGTTTATGGCGGCGGGGCACTCGATCAATATCGTACTCACGCTCCGTGGCCGCGAAAAAGGAAATCAAGAGTACGCGCATGAACAGTTAAAGAAGTTCCTCACCATGCTCTCCCCACACCGCGTCATCACCCCGCCCAAGTTTATGGGCCGTGGCATCCAGACCCAAGTCGTCCCTACTAAATAACCCTAGAGAGTGCGCATATTGCCCTTTCGGCAAAAATCGCCTATAATCATAAAACTTCGACTATGGCACGTAAATCAGTCGTCAAACGCATACGCCTTACGAAAACGGGCAAGCTCATGCGCCGCACTATGGGGCAGGGTCACTGCCGCGCTAAAAAGCGCGGCGTCCAACTTCACCGCAAGCGTGGCGCGAAAGCAATTTTAGGCGTGGACGCAAAGCAGATGCTCCGTAATTTAACCACTAAGAACTAATACCATGACAAGAGTAAAGCGTGGCGTAAATGCCCACAAACGGCGCGAAAAGGTTCTCGCCTACACCAAGGGGTTCCGCTGGGGACGTAAGTCCAAGGAACGTGCTGCTAAAGAAGCCTTGCTTCACGCATGGACACACGCCTTCCGTGGCCGCAAAGAAAAGAAACGCACGATGCGATCCCTATGGACGGTGAAGATTAACGCCGCCGGCCGCGCTCTCGGCGTAACCTACAAGAACCTTATCGCCGCCCTAAAACTCAAGAAGATTGAACTCGACCGTAAGGTGCTCGCGGATATCGCAGAGCATAACCCCGAAGCCTTTAAGGCAGTCGTAGACAGCGCCCGCTAACGAAAAGAACCGCATCCGCGGTTCTTTTTTATTCCAGCGAATCCGTGGAATCCACTACGGGCTCCGGCGGCGCCTGTTCGGCAACTACAGCACCCCCCTGCCCCGCGGCTTCAATAGCCTCCATCGCCTTGCGTAGTATCTCCACCCGCGCTTTATAACGAGATAATGCTTTACGCGCCTCCGGATACGAAAACCATCCGTAACCCTCGTGCTCGGACGAAATTCGTACACGCGACTGCGTGGTTTCCGCAAGGTAAAAAATAACCACCTTGAATATGCGCTTACCTTCGCTCATGTACGGAAACTTTTCATACACCTTAAAGTTAGGGTGCATGATAAGCTCACTGCGGCGCAGACCCGTTTCTTCGCCAACCTCGCGAAATGCCGTCTGCCAACTGCGCTCACCCTCCTCCATGCGCCCGCGCGGAAAATCCCACGTGCCGCGACTGCGGTACAAAAATAGAAACTTAAGCTCCCCCTCAACCCGCCGGAATATGATGATGCCGGCGGATATTACTTTCGTATAATCCTTATTTTCCATATGATTGCGCGCCCTTCAGCATAGAAAGCATTTTTTCTACGGGCCATGCGTTTATAACATCCTCCTTGCGCGCCCACCCCCTACGAGCCTGTGCAATACCATATTCTAACACGGAAAAGTGCGCCTTGTCATGCGCATCCGAATCTATGGCAATTTTTACGCCGCGACTTACACACATACGTATATGCTCGGCAGACAGGTCAAGCCGGTCGGGGAACGCATCAACTTCCATTACCGTCCCCGCTTGTGCTGCGGCATCAAGCACTGCGACCATATCGAAATCGCACGCGGGGCGCGCATTAATCTTCCGCGCCGTTGGGTGGAAGAAAATATCGGCATGCGGATTTGTAATCGCCTTAATCACCCGCGCCGTCTGCTTGTCACGCGGCAAATCAAAATACGAATGAATTGAAACACCCACAACATCGAGCTCGGCCAAGACGTCGTCGGGTAAGTCGAGCGAACCATCTTTTAATATATCGCACTCACTACCCTTAAGTACCCTGAACTTTTTCCCTGCAGCTACGAGACGGGCGTTAACAGCATCGATCTCCTTCATCTGCAGGCGAATCTTTTTTTCATCGAGCCCACCCATCATCGCAAGCCGCTTCGTATGATCAGTCACAACGATGTATTCGAGGCCGAGCGCCATCGCAGCATCTGCCATTTTGTCTATAGAATGTACGCCGTCCGTCCAACTAGTCTGTACCTGCAGGTCACCACAAAGATCGCTATAACCCACAAGTTGCGGCAAGCCAGATTCGCGCGCGAGCTCAACCTCGCCACTATTTTCACGCAACTCCGGTGGCACGAATTCAAGCTCAAGAGCCGCGTAAATTCCCTCCTCGGTAAAGCCTGCGATAGCCACGTCGCCACGGAACAATCCGTACTCGTTAAGCTTAAGCCCCTTATCCTGCGCGATTTGCCGTAAGGCGATATTATGGTCCCGCGAACCGGTAAAGTAATTAAGTGCCGCACCATATGACTCTGCGGGGACTACCCGTAAGTCTACCTGTAAGCCGTTTTTTAAACGCACGGCGGACTTCGTCTCTCCGTTCGCTAAAATCTCTTCCACATCCGGCATGGCAATAAAATAATCCATTATAGGCTTCGCCTCATCAGCCACCACAAGCATATCTAAGTCACCCACGGTTTCACGCCTACGCCGCGCCGAACCGGCAAGCGTCGCTTTGCGCACGCCCTTTAACTTTAATAATTCTTTTTCAAGCGAGCGACCCCACGGCAACGCGTCTCCAAGGAGCATGCGCCCCGCACCACGCTTTAAAAATTCTACGCCGCGTAAAATCTTCTCCTCACTCTTTTCGCCGAAGCCTGTAAGGACGCGGATTTTCCCACCCACCGCCGCTTTTTCCAAATCCTCTAAATTCCTCACCTTCAGCTCTTTGTATAAAGCGCGGATCTTCTGCGGCCCAAGACCCTGAACGGAATTAAGCGCCGGCAAGTCTATTGGCAGCGCACGCTTAAGCTCTTCGTGGAGCGAGGACACACCACTCGTAATAATTTCTTCAAGTGCATCACCTAAGCCACGACCAATCCCCTTTATTTCCAAAAGTGCTACTAAGCCTCCTCTTGCATACGTTTCCGTAAGAGGCTCCGCAAGACTTTCTATCGTTTCCGCCGCGCGGTCATACGCCTTAGCGCGAAACGACAATCCTTCGTCTACCTGTATGTACTCCCCAACCTCCCTAATTATCCCCGCAATTCCCGCATTATCCATAACCTAACTGTACTCACCTCAAAACCAAGCGTCAAAACTACTTCCCTAAGTTGCGGGGGGTGTGGTCGGCAGTAGAAGGATCGCCACGGCGAGTGCGGTGGCGCGGGAAGACGATACTCGGGCTCTGAAATATAATAATTGCGGAAATAAAAGAAAGGATTGCGGTAGTTACAAAAATTACTTGGAAGCCGAACGCCTGCATAACAATACTCCCTAAAAGACCCGCGATGCCCGTGGCAATCCCTACCGCGCCGGAATCGAGCGCGAATTCGAGAGCGCGGTGGTCAGGGTCTAAGTGGCGCGTGAATATCCCGTTCCATGCCGGTATATATAAGGCAAAGCTTATGGCATGCAAGACTTCCACAAGATATAACTGCCACACCGTATGAACTAAGACATAGCTAAAGGACGTAAGTCCCGCGAGCATAAGACTTACAACAAGTACTAAATAATCATCGCGCTCGGATACCGTGCGGTCGATCGCTATTGCGACGGGGATTTGTATGATGGATTTTAAAATCCAGTAAATGGCTGCGGCTATGCCGATAGTTATGACCGTGGCCTCGGGGATCTGGTCTAAAACAAAAACGGCGAAAATCGGCGAAAGCAAACCCCAACCCGAAAGCCATACGAGGTCGGCCCACACGAAACGCTTAATGACGGCATTAAAACGGATATGGAATATGTTCATGGGAAATTATTTGGGAAAAACGGATACATGCCCGAACTCGCCGTCATAGCCGGGGACGATAGTTATATCACCTCTTCGCACACGGTCAATTGCTTCAGCAACACGAGGAAAATCTTTTGCGATATCCCCGACTGATATGTCTAACAGTATACCAAACTCAGACCCGAACGTTTTTATGAGATTCGCGTACGTTTCAGGAATCTTCTTTGAAGTCTTTCCGCAACCGAGCGCATCGCGAATCACCTCGTGCAAGGGCACGATGGATTTATACGGCGTACGTCGCGTGTCCGTGTATCCCATCGGACGATCCGCAAGCGCATCCATGCGGTTCATAACGCCTATCGTTACTTTTCTGCCACATACGGTGCAGATGCCGCCGTGCTTTTTTGTTTCTTCTGGCGTCCATGAAACGCCACATAAGCGGTGGCCGTCGTAATGGTATTTCCCCTCCTCGGGGAAGAACTCTATCGTGAAGAGGAACTTATTCTTAGGGTCTTTCTTAGCACTGGGGACTGAAGACTTAATCGCCTTAATGATCCCCGCGTACGACAGCTCGCAATCGAACGCATTCGCTTCGCGGCCAATTTTTTCGAGCGAATGCGAATCGGAATTAGAAATGATTGCAACGTTATCCAGCTGCGACAAGCGCCAGTTCATCACGGGGTCGGAGCTTAAACCCGTCTCCACGGCGAAAATATACTTGGTATGTTCGCCGTAACATTCTTCGAGCGTATCGAAGCCGGACATAGAGCCGAATACGGCAAACCACGGCGTCCATGCGTGCGCGGGAATCACGGCGATATCAGGGTCGGCATCCAAGTACATCTTTACGAGCTCCTCCGAATCTAATCCTAATATCGGCCGGCCATCGCTTTTTAAATTCCCCACCCAACTCAAGGCCGTGTTCAGCTTTTCAACTGATGCGATACTCGGTGCCCATATAAGGTTATGTACGCGCCGGCCGCGGCCGTGCCGCGTATACACATTGGAGATTTCGGACGTAAGCATAAAGCGCGTATCGGCCAACGCGCCGTTCATGCGCGGTAGTTTATATTCCGCTCTCAGCTTATATAAACCCGGCTCCGCCGGCTCTAACTTTTCTTTAATTTCCGCAAACCATGCAGGGTGGGTAAAATCCCCCGTGCCCATCACGTTAATCCCCTTATCACTCGCCCAGCGATCGAGCTCTGGGAGAATCATCCTCGGCGAAACGGCCCGCGCGTACTTGGAATGTATCTGCAGGTCGGCGATAATGCGCGGCATGCTATTTTTCGGAGAGCTGCTTGCGCGTGAGGAGTATTGCGAGAAATGGAATAAGCATCATTTGGAGGATGGGCACGAAACCCACGTTAATTATGGGGATTATCGGCATGGATCTAGCGTATACAGAGCGGTGCGCGATTTCCGTTGCATGGTATTCCACACCAACCGCCCACAGAAAGCCGAGCACAATAAGAAACATGAAACGCTGGCGATTAAACCGCTTCGCCCAACCGGCATTTTTAACGAGCATACCAACTAAAAGATATAACGCAACGGTAATGAGCCCATCCTTAGCAGCGGTCACCCAATGACCCTCAATGAAGGCGTCGTAACTCGGTAGAGATGGAATAGAGAAAGAATAATATCCCATTTGCGAAAGCTCCCACCCGAAGTGGAGCGCAGTCGAAACGAGAAAAAGGGAAAATAAAAAACGGAGAAACACCATATGTTTTAGTTTGCCATAACCGCGCAGCTAATGCATTATACCCGTGACGCAACTAAGCCCCTTTCCATCACCCATAGCAGGAGAACCTTGTAATGCATATGCACTGCGCGCATACCAAGTCCAAAGAGGATATTTCAAACACCTCCAAAAACCTCTTCATCTCTCTGATTTTCAACGCAGTCCTTTCGTTCTTCGAGCGAATCACATTCCTTTGGGGTGGGAGCATGCCTGTAAATGCCGCCTATCTCCATGACCTCGCAGATGCCGTAGGAGCACTAATCCTACTCGTTCTCGTGCGTGGCGCCTACAAAGCCCCATATCTCTGGAATGTAGCAGATTTTCTCGGCGGCATATTCATGATTACCGCGACGAGCACAGCCCTTATCGGCGGGGTCAATCACATGCGTCATCCAGAAACCATTAAAACGGACGGACTGATCCTGCTCGCAATATTTAATTTTTGCCTCAACGCCGTATTAGCCATGAAACTCAAAGAAGGAAAAAGTGGGGCAGAGAAGCAGTCCGCACTACACTTCATGCAAGACGCGGCGATGGCAGGGGCAATGCTCCTCACATGGACAATCTCGTCGGTCTTCGGCTTCGGTCAAGGACCACTTCTCGATGCATTCATCGCAGTCCTAATCTCGGGAATCATCCTCGTTATGACAACATGGCAATTCCTGAAAACAATTAAGGATGTTTTTGGGGGCGTGGTAATTCACCCCGAAGAATAAAAGAAAAACAACGTCGCGCGGACTATATATCCGCGCGGCGCTTTTTTATATAATGTGCACCCATGTGGAATCGAACCACAATCCCAGCCTTCGGAGGGCTATATTCTATCCGTTGAACTATGGGTGCAAGATAAACACAAACAGCACGCCAATCATAGCGATTTACGCCTCACGTGTCTATCTTGATCGGAAAACTAAAATGACTTTTCGTGCTCTTCGACTTTCTCCATAACGAGCCGTAAGAGCTCCTTCGGATCCGAAGAAAAAACAGTCTTGCCGAACCCCCGGTGCGATTTCTCCAATATGTCGCGGATATAGTCCGCCGTACCGCCGGTCGTTTCTAAAACGCCCGTCGGCTTGCCGTCCTCAAAGGCCGCGGTGAATTCGTTCAAGGTGCCGATACGCCCGCAAATGGTAATCACGGCATCTGCCGCGCGGGTAAGAATCCAGTTACGGCCGGAATATTCGAAGCCGGTGAAAACAATATCATCGTGATAGTCGATAGGGAGCCGATACGTCTTTATGTGTGCAATCTCGGACGACGCCGGAGAAAAACCGATAACAAGCCCGCCCGCGGACTTCGCCCCTTTTGCCGCCCAATAGGGCGTGCCGGTGGTAGCGCCCGTAAGGAGCACCATGTTTTGCTTCGCAATCTCGCGGCCCATCTCCTCCGCCTTTTGCAGGGTATCTATAGAGCAGTGGCCGGTCTCGGCCGCCCCCGATACGCAAATCTTATACCGCGTCTTCCGGTGGTACTTCGCGTGCAACGTCGCTGATTTTTCTGACATAAAAAAAGTATACCTTATAATTCGTAAGTCTTCCCTGCTTCGGGGACGATGGCGTTAAGCGCAAATTCATCGCGCATCTTTTGCGCCAGCGCCGTGCTTGCTTCGTTTTCGCCCTGCACTACGAATACACGCTTCAACGTATCGCGGCCCGTCGCTATCCATTCGAGCAACTGCTTCTGATCCGCATGCGCGGAGTAGCCGCCGATAGCGCGGACCTTGCAACGCACGGGGATATCTTCGCTGAAAATCCTCACGGTTTTTTCACCGTCGAGTATACGCCTACCGAGCGTGCCCTCTGCTTGGTAGCCGATTGCGAGGAACATCGACTTCGGATCCGGCAAATAATTCTTTTCGTGGTGGAGAATCCGACCGCCGTTCGACATGCCGGAGCCGGCGATGACAATTTTGGGCGCTGGCGCACGATTAATCGCCTTCGACTGTTCGGTGGTGGAAGTTATATGCAATTCCTTGAAATGGAAATCGAACGTGCCCGCCTTCAAATAGTCAGGATACTTTTTATAAATCTCCGTAAGGCGGATGGCGAGCGGACTATCCATATATACCGGAACCGACGGTATGCGCCCGCTTTCTATTAAGTCATCCAGCTCCGCAAGAAGCTCTTGCGTACGTTCGAGGGCAAAGGTTGGGATCATAAGCACACCGCCATTTTTCACCGTGTCCTCGATAGCGTCTTCCAAAAGTTCGCGGCGATGCGCAAGGTCTTCGTGGATGCGGTTGCCGTAGGCAGACTCGATAAGGCAATAATCGGCGTCCGGCATCATGTCCTTACCACCTAAAAGCGGCGCAGGGTTATTACCCAAATCGCCTGAAAAAAGGATACGCTTGCCGTCAGCGCCTTGCACCAAAACGGAACTCGATCCGAGCACGTGGCCCGCATTATAGAGCGTCACCGTGCAATCCCCCACGGTTACGGGGCGATAATATTCAACACCCTTCCACACGCTCATTGCGCGCATAACATCCTCCGGTCCGTATAGCGGCTCTATACCAGCCCTATCGGCAATGCCAAATAAAAGATGCTCAGAATCAAGTAAGAGTTCGTGCGCCGCCTCCCGCGCGGGCGGCGTGGAATAAATCTTCCCGCGGAAGCCGCGCTTCATAAGGAGTGGTACGCGACCGATGTGGTCGATGTGCGGATGCGTAACGAAAAGCGCGTCAATCTTCGTTACGTCGTACGCAAACTCCGCCCAGTTCGTCTCTTCGCGCGCGCTCGAGCCTTGGTGCAAACCGCAGTCCACCATAATGCGCGTAGCACCCGACTCGAGAATATAATTAGCGCCCGTAACTTCGGAGGCGCCACCGAAAAAAGTTATTTTCATTCTAATCCTTTCAGGATATCACGAATAACCTCTTGATCACTCCACGGAACTTTTACACCGCGCTTCATGCGCAACCACGTATCCCCGCCCTTGCCCGTCACGAGCACTACATCACCCTCCCCTGCCAACGACAATCCTTTTTCAATCGCCGCGCGGCGGCTTACAATCTTCCAATAATTCTCGCCTATACGCCACCCATCTTTTACTGAAACAAGGCCCGCTTCAATTTCCGCCATAATCGATTCTGTGTCTTCGTCGTACGAATCATCGTCAGTTAAAACCACTGCGGCGCACGCCTCACCTGCAATACCACCCATTACGCGGCGCTTCCACGCATCACGCCCGCCGCCGGTACAACCGAAGATGGCAATAATACGGCTGCCCGCAAACGCGTTATACGCAGCGCGCAGTGAATCCGGCGTTACGGCATAATCGACGACCACCGTAAACGGATTACGCTGAACAAATTCCATACGACCATACACTCCTTTAAAATCACCCACAGCACGACGCGCCACATCTTCAAATATATTTAGCGCTGAGGCAACCGCAAGCGCCGCACCAGCGTTATATTCGTTGAACGCACCATAGAGCGTCGCCGGCGCCTGCTCTCTACTAAATACTATTTTCTTGTGATGTTGTGCGGCACGTACAAAGTAGGGCGCGTTTTCATCATCCTTATTTATTACAAACACCGCCTTCGGATTTTTTGCCGCGTATTCGAAAAACGAAACCTTAGCCGCACGATAATTTTCAAAACTGCCATGCGCCTCCACATGCTCCGGTGCAAGATTAGTGAACACAGCAACTGCCCACCGTATAAACCGATGCCGATTTTGCACAACGCCCTGTGACGTGACCTCCATTACTGCGTACTCACACCCGCGTGAAACCGCGTCGCGCAAAAGCCGCTGTAAATTAAAACAACCAGGCATCGTCATACCAGAGACGGTGTTGCGCACGGACGAACTCACCGCAACTTTTTTACCCGCGGATTCGAGTATGTGCGCAATAAGCTCTACCGTCGTGGACTTTCCCTTCGTACCCGTAACGCCAATTACCGTAAGGCGCCGGCTCGGGAAGCCGTACAATGCGGCGGCGATAAACGCCATAATGCGGTGGTAAAACGTATCGCGCAGGAAAACGTATATCTTTTTCATTATTTCTTAAGAACTTTAAGTGCCGCACGCAGACGCCCTTCAATATCCGTAATTTCGCGGTCGACTTGCGCGACCACGCGCTTGGCATCATGCCGCGCGTAGCCCAACCCAACCAACGCTTCCTCAACATCCATATCGTGCTCCATGCGCGCAACCGCCGCCTCGGACTGTATCGTCGGCAACTTGCCGCGCAATTCGAGTACCACGCGCTCGGCAGTTTTTTTACCCACGCCCGCTGCGCGCATAAAGACGTCTGCCCTACCCTCGGTAATCGCGGCTGCTAATTCCTCTGGCTCCGAAAGCCCCATAATGGCGAGCCCTGACTTCGGGCCCACGCCATTCACTGTGAGTAACTTCTCAAAAAACATAAGGTCGTGCTCGCGTAAAAAACCGTATAAATCCTGTGCGTCCTCGCGCACCGTAAAATGGCAATATAAAAAAACTGATTCACCGACCTCCGGCAATACCTCATACACGCGCGCCGGCACAGACACCTTATAGCCGACGCCGTGGACGTCGATCACTAAAAACGATTGCCGTTTATGCGAAACCGTGCCGGAAATCGAATATATCATTACATTATGTATACGAAGAAAAAGACGGGGACGCAATGCGCCACCCGTCTTCCGATACCCTCAATGATTCACCACAAGAGGTCTTTAATTGAGCACTTAATGGAGTCTACAATTAATGACTTTTTTGCCTTGAGTGTCACTTTTTGCAAAGAGCCATCACACTCCCGCACCGTGATCTCGCAATAACGGAATTCGTCGCTATCGTTCATCGTAAGTTCATGGAACGCAACCACCTCATATCCATTCGACAGCAATCGACTAGGATGCGGATTAAAAGCCTCCTTAGGTGCAACACATCGACGCTCGAAAACGAACGACGGGGCAACAAGAAGCAATGCGCCGAGGACGATCATAAAAGCAGAAATAGCATACCTACTCATGACAACCCCTCCGTGGATAAGACGATTGGATTAAATGACCTACCGGCAATCCTGCCACCTCACTTGCAAAAAATCAATGAAAAAGGCATACTATGTGGACTACTATGCCGATAACGAAATCAGCCAAAAAAGCCCTCAGGCAGAACGTGCGCAAGAAAGCGGTTAATGACGCGCGCAAGAAAACCATGAAGGAGGCCGTAAAAATCTTTAAGAAAGCCCCCGCGAAGGACTTACTCGCAACCGCCTACAAGGGAATCGACAAAGCGGCAAAAAAGCACACAATCCACAAGAACCGTGCATCCCGATTAAAATCCCGCCTAGCAAAGCGTCTCGCGAAAGCAGCTGTATAAAAAATACCCCCGCCAAATTAGCTAAGGGGCACTGCTCACCGCACGCATAAATCAAACACGTGCTTTTAAGGATTGACTGGAGTTAAAGTACTTCCCTCTTGCTGATTAGGCGTAACTATAAACAAACGCCAATTTTTAGACTTCATCCCCCCAGCTACTTGCCCAACGAAAACCGCAATTTGATCTTTTGGAAAGTCAGAGTTGACATCCTCAATTATCTCTTCCGACCACTTACAATGAGAGAGTTGAGCTACACAAATAGCCGTAAAAAACAACCGCACACCCTGAGAATCCGGATCCATATCTGGCTTTTCTTCCAAAAAACGCTGACGATCGTAGCTACTAGGATCAAAACCAATCAAGATGCCCGAATCGTAAGCCGTAGCAGGAGAAATCTTGTATTCAACTCCGGGTGACCATGGAATACTCATAATTCCCTCCTTTCTCATTAACCCAGAGATGCGGGTCGACGATAAACGCCGAAAGATGTGGAAAGTTGCTGTCGTAACTACGGATATATAATACCATGTTATTTATACATCCGTCAAGCGCTTTCGTAGAAATAGCTTAAAATACTAGCAAAGTATGGATTTCTGCCGGATGTGAGTCGAACCCGTAGCGCCAAGGCAACCTAAGTGGAGGTGGATAGCAAATCCCCGAAAGAGGAGATAAAAGCCGAGGAAAAATCGCTGTGTGAGTTCCGCAGCGCTTGCGCGGAGGGCGAGTTCGATTTTTACTGTCGGCTTTTACGACGAGAGAGGTTGGATTTGCATACGCCGCAACGGGTTGCCGGGTGCTACGGGCTCGGGGAGTATTCTTTAAAAACTACAGAACAAAATCCGTAAGCGCGGACTCGTAGTCGAGGGTGCCGAATTTTATGGCGGCGTCGTAGTCGGCCATGCGCCGCTTTTTTTCGCCCGAGGTAAAGGCGGCAAGTACGTTGAATATCTTTGCGGGGTCTTCGTGCGCGAGCGCCCGTTCGAGCGTGGCAAGCGAGCCCGCACCACCACCGTACGCCAACTTCTTTATCGCGCTTATAAAATCTTCCGGACTAGATTTCTCCGAAACGAAATCCTTTACGGACGAAAGCGCGAGCCGATCAATCTCCGTCATTAACCCCCACATATCGCCGCGGTATTCCGCGGCGAGCTGGGCTAAGCCCTGCCCACTTATCTTTAATCCCCTCTGCCCCGCCTCCACCTCCACGAATATCTGGAGCGCTTTACCAGAAAGCTCCGCGAACTCCTGCGCATGCACGGGGGCCGCGAGCAGGAATGCAAACGGCTTCAGGGGTGCTCCGTCCGCGGTTATAAAAATAGTCTCATCTGGGTTCGCCGCAAGCGCCTTAAGCCATTTGATTTCTTCTTTCACAAAAACCGCGCCGTCGCGCACGTTCATTATGGCGAGTTTTTTATCGTCGAAAAGCGAGCGGTTCTTCACGGCGCCTCGCACGTCGTCCCACGTAGCGCCCTCCGCTGCGTCGAAAAAATCCACCGAAAGCGCCGAATGTTTTTTACGGTATTCGGCAACCAGCTGCTTTTCCTTACGGCTGCGCCTATACGCGTCCGGCCCATATAAAAAGACGATCATGATGCGAGCGGGATAGTTATAAAAAAAGTAGTGCCACGCCCCTCCGCAGACTCAACCCGTATCGTACCCTTATGCCCCTCGATAATATTTTTCGCCAAATAGAGACCAAGTCCGGTCCCCTCGGTAACTTTTTTCATCGTCCCCTCCCCGCGGTAAAACTTCTGAAAGAGCTTCGGCATATCAGCCTCGGCTATACCCGCGCCCGTATCCGCGATCTTTATTTCCGCATTACCGCCTACGGACGTAAGCGTCACGGTAACACTCCCACCTGCGGCGTTGTACTTAATGCCATTATCAACCAAGTTCGCTATCGCTATGCCGAGCTTTGAGGTATCCACCGCAACCATAACAGACCCCTGCGGGCGATCAAAATAAATATTTACGCCGTAGAGCTTACCCACGGGCAGGGCTTTACCGAGCATCGTATCCAAAAACGCTACGAGGTCCGTCGGCTCGAAGGAATACCCAAAGCGGCCATCCTCAATCTGGGCGGCGTCAAGTAGATGCGTTATAACATCGAGCAAGTTCTTTGCCGCCGCATGACCCGTTACAATCACCTCCCGCGCCGAGTCCGGCAAGCCGCTCTCTTTCACTAAATTTTCGAATGCCCAGTTGATAGCGGTTGCGGGTGTGCGCAACTGATGTGCGGCGACGGTTATAAAATCACTCTTTGATTGCATTAAAGACCCCTCGCGCGTGACCTCGCGCACAACCTTCATGAAGCCCGCTGGCACGCGCCGCGTGGAAGCGAAAAACTCCCGGTGGGGATTTTCGAAAATAACCTTGACCTGCTGAGGCTCAGCACCCGCATCAGACAAGCGTACGAGGGTGGGCGCTAAGGACGGGTACATAATACCCGCAAAAACTGCATACGCCGGATCCTTCGCGAGCTCGAGCGAGAATTGCTTGCCGATAAGTAGAGCTGCCGAAATACCAAGCATGTCCTCAGCGCGCTTATTTACCATACGCACGGTAAAGTCCGCATCGTACGCCATAAACGCCTCGTCGATATCCGCCGCAAGCGCCACTAAAAGGCTATCCTCCATACACAATACTCTACCACGCCATTAGGGTAGGCGCTCCGCGAGACTCTTAAAACCAAGGGATTCGAAGTAGGGTCGGACATGCGCGGAATCGAGCGGCTTCAATATAAAGTCGTGGATACCTTCGACCGCAAGCGGGGCGTTGCGCGCTATTGTCGCGAGCCGCTTCGAGAAGAGCGCCGTTTCACGCGCTGCGTCTATCTTCATACCGACCTTATCCGGCACTTCCCATAAGTGGTCTATTAGGTTTTCGAGCGTGCCGTATTTTTGTATTAAGGGCGTCGCCGTCTTCGGCCCTACGCCCGCGACCCCCGGAATATTATCTGACTGGTCGCCTAAAAGCCCCTTTAAGTCTGGTAGGATTTTCGGCATGACGCCGTAGCGCTCGAGCACCGCCGCTTCGTTATACATCTTTGTGTCGCTCATACCCTTTTGTAAAAACTTTACGACGACGCGGTCGCCACTAACAAGCTGAAGTAAATCTAAATCACCCGTAAGAATAGTAAGTGTAATATCCGGCTCGTCCTTAAACCGCTCCACGAGGCTCCCGATAAGGTCGTCTGCCTCGTAGCCCGGAAACTCCACCGTCCTTACCGAAAACCGGTCGAAGAGCTCGCGCACACGCTTGAACTGACTAATAAGATCATCCGGTGCGGGCGGACGATTCGCCTTATAATCCGTAAAAATTTCCTCGCGGAAGGTTTTCTCTGGTCTATCAAACACGGCCGCGATGTAATCCGGCTTCGACTCGCGGTGGAGCTTCAGCATGACATTGGCCATACCATATACCACACCCACCGGATCCCCTGCGGGAGTAGTGAGGGGTGGCAGCGCGTGGAAAAACCGGTGTATCAACGCATGCGAATCTATTAAAAGAAACTGTTTCATATTTTATTTTTCGGTGCGCGAGATGATATGCCGGTTAGTTTCGTCTGCATGTGCGAAATCAATCCACACGGTATCTGCCGGAAGCGCATCCGCGATGCGGTCTGCCCACTCGATAAGGACAATATTTTTTTTGTCCGCAAGGATTTCCGTAAGACCCAAAGGCGCGAGCTCTTCGGTATTTTTAAGGCGATAGCAATCCATATGGTACGCCGACGAAAGTGGGTAGTGAGTAGTGGGTAGTGAGTAGTGTTTCATAATAACGAAGGTTGGGCTCGTCACCGGCTCCGTAACGCCTAAGGCGCGCAGAAAAAATACAGAGAACGTTGTTTTGCCCGCGCCCAAATCCCCCACAAGCGCGAATATGCGCCGATATGCCCCTACGGACGCTGCTAATTGTTCTGCATAGTTTTTCGTTTCTTCTATAGTCATCTTATATAAGGCGGCTTTGCGGCACAGGCATAGCGAGATGTGCATATCCCTCGGGTGTTACCACGCGGCCGGCAGATGTGCGGTGCAAGAACCCGAGCATGATAAGGAACGGCTCGACTACCTCCTCGATATTTTCCGCGTTGTCGTTCATTGCGGCCGCCACGGAATTAATACCAACCGGACCGCCGTTGAATTTTTTAATAATAAGCTCCATGTACCGCCGGTCGAGCAATTCTAAACCTAAGGGATCGATATCGAGCATATCGAACGTCTTTTTCACCACATCATCGCTGACGGTCGTTACATTATGCACCTCGGCATAATCGCGCACGCGCTTTAATAAGCGGTTTGCGGCGCGGGGAGTAAAGCGTGAAGCAAGGGCAACGCGCGCAATAGCCGCATCATCTAAATTCATATTCAAAATACCTGCCGACCGGCGCACGATCTGCTCGATTGCCGGATTATCGTAATAGTCGAGCTTAAACGAAGCGCCGAACCGCGACCGAAGCGGACCGGATATCAAATGCACGCGCGTCGTCGCCGCAATTACCGTAAACGCCGGAAGGTCTAAGGACACCGTGCGCGCGCCCGGCCCCTTGCCGATTATCAAATTGAGCTTGCGGCTCTCCATAGCAGGATAGAGCACCTCCTCGATGTTTTTATTAATACGGTGCGCCTCGTCTATAAATAACACGTCGCGCTCTTCAAGGTTGGAGAGCACTGCCGCCAAGTCCCCCATCTTTTCGAGTGCAGGGCCGGAGGTAACCTTTAACCCGCACCCGAGTTCGTTGGTCACCAAGTGCGCCAAAGTAGTCTTTCCTAAGCCCGCTTGACCGTAAAAAAGCAGATGATCGCACGCTTCGTTGCGGGCTTTTGCAGCCGCTAAAATAACGCGCAAGTTTTCCTTGATCTTATCTTGGCCGACATAATCGCCCCATCCCGAGGGGCGTAAGGCTGAATCGACGGTGAGATGCTCTTTTTGGTTATCCACGGTAGTGCTTGACAAATTGAAAATGACTGTGCTATACTGATGCCTGTTAGTGGAGGTTAGTGATCTGCGGGCGACCCGGACGCAAGTTCGGAAAGAACAATTTTTAGTATACGGATGGTCTGGCTCCGGCTGGATCTCTCCTCGAAATCGTTCTAACCTTTTTCCCTCGTGAAAAAGATTTCTATAGTTCTCGGCTCAACGAGACAACGCCCGCAGATCATTATTTTTCACTAAAACGAAATCGGTCCCGTCGCAGCCTCAATTTCCGCTACCGTCGTTATACCATGAAGGACTTTTAACATGCCATCCTGCTGCATTGTCACCATTCCGCGCGCAATGGCGAACGCATAGAGGTCGGCATAGCCCGTATTAGCGGCTATTATTTTTTCTGCATCAGCGTTTATAGGAAACAACTCAAATAAGGCGATACGTCCACGATAACCCGTGTTATCGCACGCGATGCATCCAACAGAGTCACGCATACCCTCAACCGAAAGCCCTTCGCGCGAGGCGCGCGCAGGAAGCATTTCTAAATACTTTTTAATTTTTTCATGCATTACCGCATCCGCCCCTGCGGGCTTTTTACATTTTTCGCACAAGCGACGCACGAGCCGCTGACCCATAATGAGGTTTATCGCAGGGCCTATGGTTTCTTTTTGTACACCCATATCGAGCAATCGCGGTATCGCGCCCGCCGCGTCGTTTGCGTGTACCGTAGAAAAAACTTGATGCCCCGTAAGCGCGGCTTGCATGCCGATTTCCGCCGTCTCCGCGTCGCGAATTTCACCCACGAGGATAATATCCGGATCCTGCCGCACGATAGCTTTAAGCCCTGTCGCAAAGGAATACCCCTTATCTTCACTCACCTGCGTCTGCTCAATACCAGAAATAGCGTACTCAATAGGATCTTCGATGGTGATCGCTTTTTTCTCCGGCCGCGCAACCTTCTTTAAGAAAGAGTAGAGTGTCGTCGTTTTACCTGAGCCTGTAGGGCCGGTGTTTAAGATCATACCGTTCGGCACAGATAATTCGCGCATTACAATTGCAAAGTCGTCTTGCCGCAACCCTAGAGAACCGATATCCGTCTCTAGCGCCCGCGGGTCTAAGATACGCATAACAACCGTCTCTCCGTACTGCGACGGCACCGAAGATACACGCACCTCTATTTGAGATTCTGGCAGACGCACCGAAAAACGGCCGTCTTGCGGCTTATCTGCGTTCAACTTCATGCGCGCAAGTAGTTTAAGGCGCGAAGAGAAAAGCTTATGGTACGGAATTGGTATAGTCCCCGCGTCCTGCATGATGCCGTCTATACGCATACGTAGGGAAACCGCAACCTCCTGCGGTTCGATATGAATATCTGAGGCGCGTAAGCGCACACCCGCAAGTAATAGGAGTTCGATAAGCGATGCAGTGGCGCCATTTTCAAAGTCGAATGCGGCAAATGCCGACTGAGCCTCCGCAAGCGTCCCTATGCGAGATGCAAGCTCCCGCTCGCGCTCAGGCGCGATTTCGATAATGCCCGCGATTTCGGCCGCGGGTGCGGATGCCACGCGGCGCTCCGCCTCACGCTTTTCCCCGCGTTCTTCATGCTCGCGCGCAAGCCGTGCCAACTGTTCGTCTATAAGGGACATATATATGCATTACGGTAGCATTTCCTAAAGCCTAGCGCCTAGAGTCTATCCCGAAAATAGGCTGCAGCCAATTCCAAGGGATTTCCGAGCGAGAGACGCGATATTTCGACAAGGAATACCGATGTATTCCGAGAAGAAAATCGTGGTTCGCAGTCGGAAATAACCGGAAGGGGCGCAGATATTTTTCAAAAGCTATTTTCGGGATAGACTCTAAAGTCTAAATCCTCTACCCTCCGTATATATGTCCGGACATAACAAGTGGTCCCAGATAAAGCACCAAAAGGGCGCCACCGACAAAAAGCGGAGTATTGTTTTCTCGAAGATTTTAAAGGCTATTACGATAGCGGCGCGGAGCGAACCGAACCCTGGCTTTAATCCCCGCCTGCGGAGCCTTATGGACGACGCGAAGGCGAACGCCGTACCTAACGAAAATATCGAACGTGCAATACAGAAAACACAGGATGCCGACGCACTAGAAGAAATGACACTCGAAGCATACGGTCCGAACGGCATCGCAATCCTTATTAATACAATCACTGACAGCACTACCCGCACGGTTAACGAAGTGCGCCACCTCCTCGAAAAGAACGGTGGCAAGCTCGGCGAAATAGGCAGTGTACGCTGGGCGTTCGAAGGAACAGAAGCGAAGTTTCCTCTCGAGGGAAGTGATGAAGACCGCGTAGTAATGGAAAAACTGGAAGACCTTCTCGATGACCGCGACGATGTGCAATCTGTTTTTACCAACCTAGCGCCTAAAGCCTAATGACTGCAGTCGAGCTCCGTATCCTCGGCATCGACCCCGGTAGTTCGCGCATCGGTTTCGGCTTGATAGAAAAAAAGGGATCGATTCTCTCCCTTATTAAAACGGGGGTCATCGAAATCCCGAAAGGAGATGCGGCGGAAAAATTGAACGCGCTCGCAACCGAATTCAAAAAACTTATTGCGGAATCCAAGCCCGATGCTATCGGTATCGAAAAGCTATTCTTCTCCAAGAACGTAAAGACGGGTATCGAAGTCGCGCAGGCGCGCGGACTCCTACTTCACCTCGCAAGCGGCGCTGCTCCTGTTTACGAATTCACGCCCCAACAAGTAAAAGTTGCGACGACTAATTATGGTGGCGCAGATAAAAAAGCTGTCGCGCGTATGGTTGCGATGATATTAAAAGTCCCACCGCTCCGCATCTTAGACGATGCAACGGACGCCCTCGCCGTTGCCATCGCTACGGCGGGCATCCACCAAGCATTAAGAAGTTCTTGACACTCTGGAGTACTCGTATATACTTCCCCCAAAAGGTCGTTATTGCGTGTTTTTTTATGGAATTTATTACTGAAATCAGCACCCCCATCCTCCCCGTAGATCGATTCATAAATATAGATGGATTAGACGACGTTGACGGATTAGAAGACGACTTGGAAAACGACGACGATGCGGACGCGGAAGACGATGACGAATTTGCGACGGACGATGACGAAGAGGATGACGACGATGACGAAGAGGTATAGATAGTACCTACTAACCGAACACAATAAGACTCCATCTTAAAAACTATTTTTAAGATGGAGTCTAATAGCGTCCTGCATACGGTATACTGATATGCGGGACGTTTTGTTCGTGTATTAAATATGAAATTGCAATTCAAAAAACTTCTATTTAAAAAATTTCTTAAGAAATCCTACGGACCTATTACTATAAGTATAACGGTCGTTATTTTTGCGAGTGCGTTATACGCTTTTGCCGTACTTCGGTCTGTGCCCGACGTGAACCTCCTTTCGCAAAACCGCGTCGCTGAATCGACGAAGATTTATGACCGTACCGGTAAAGTACTTTTATATGAGCTCTATGGCGAGCAACGGCGAACAGTCGTCTCCCCCGAGCAGATACCCGATATCGTACGTAAGGCGACACTCGCGGTCGAAGACCGTAATTTTTACGACCACGCCGCCGTCGACTGGAAATCAATCGCGCGCGCGATGCTCGCGAACATCCAAAACGTTAGCGTCGTCCAAGGCGGATCAACTATTACCCAACAACTCGCGAAAAAGGCCTTCCTTACGGACGACCGCACACTTTCGCGCAAGCTAAAGGAACTTGTTATATCGTACAACCTCGAAAAGCGTTATTCGAAAGACGAAATATTAAACTTATATTTAAACCAAATCCCCTACGGTGCGAATGCCTATGGCATCGAGGCAGCAGCAAAAACATACTTTGCTAAGAGCGCTATAGACCTCACCGTAGCGGAAGCCGCACTTCTCGCGAGCTTACCTAAAGCGCCTAGTTATTATTCCCCATGGGGAATACACGTTACGGAACTCATAGAACGTAAGGACCGCACAATAAACCAAATGAAAGACGCGGGGTTTATAAATGAAGATGAAAAGAAAAAGACGCTCGCCGAAAAACTGGAATTTATCCCTCAATTCACGAATATTAAAGCGCCACATTTTGTAATGTTTGTGCAGGAATATCTCGCAAATGCCTACGGCGACGACTTTATGCGCACGGGTGGACTTAAGGTCACAACTACGCTCGACTGGAACTTACAGCAAGTTGCAGAAAAGGTTGTAGCTGATGGCGCAAAACGAAACACCGAGCTCTATCAAGGAACGAACGCTGCACTTGTGGCGCAGGATTCGAATACTGGTAATATACTCGCGCTCGTGGGTTCGCGCGATTACTTCGACGAAACGATAGACGGCAACTTCGACGTCGCTTCCCAGGGCCTTCGCCAGCCCGGCTCGTCTATAAAACCGTTCGCATATCTTTCCGCTTTTAAAAAAGGATTCACACCTGACACCATCCTCTTTGACGTGGAAACGGAATTCGATACAACGGGTGATCCCGAGCGCAGTTATAAACCCCATAACTTCGACGGAGAATTCCGCGGTCCAATCACAATGCGAAATGCTTTAGCACAATCAATAAACGTTCCATCCGTAAAAACACTCTATCTTTCGGGTATCGATAACGTACTTACGCTTCTGCACGTAATGGGTATATCGACATTAAACGAACGTAACCGGTATGGCCTCACACTCGCCTTAGGAGGTGGCGAAATAAAACTTATCGATATGATTAAGGCGTATTCCGTCTTAAGCCAAGACGGCGTCTTACATAACCAAGCGATGATACTTTCCGTTCAAGATAAAAATGGAAAAATACTTGAGTTATATAAGGATAAAAAGGAACAAGTGACGGATAGCGAACATGTGCGTATGGTGAATGATATTTTATCGGACACTGCCGCACGCTCCCCGCTTTTCCAAAATAGTATAGGACTCACGGTATTTCCCAACCAAGAAGTAGCGCTTAAAACCGGTACTACGAACGATTACCGTGATGCGTGGACATTCGGCTACACACCATCCCTCGTAGTCGGTGTTTGGGCGGGTAATAACGATAATAAGCCGATGCAAAAAAAGGGCGGCAGTATTTTAGCGGCTGTCCCTATTTGGAGCGCATTCATGAAAGAAGCCCTTAAGAATGCGCCCTTTGAACCATTCCCGCGGCCGAATGCAATACTAACCGATAAACCAGTATTAAACGGTGAGTATGTCGTAAACAACGAAGTACATACAATTCTCTACTACGTAAATAAAAAGGATCCGTTGGGTCCACCACTACAAAACCCGCAGACGGACTCACAATTCAAGAATTGGGAAGATGCGATAATCGCGTGGATCGGCGAAAACCCTAACTTTATTATGAATCATGGAAACGCTAATTCATCATCTATATCCCCCATCGAGCTTACGAATATTAAAAATGGTGACTTTATAACATCATCCCCCTTTATGGTGAACGCACACATTAGGAGTATGACGGACGTTACGGGAATTGAAATATACGTGAACGATGTACTCGTTAAAAACGATACTATCCTACCAAGTAGGGACTACGACTACTCAGTGACGATACAGACCCCTCTCGAAGCACAAAATAAACTCACGATAAAAACAGTAGGGATGCAAGGAATAATAGACACGAAAGAAATAATAGTTTTTAGGAGGTAAACCGAACCACTAGACCCGAATAGGCATTACGACATAGAGGAACGATATATCACTCTCGGGACGCATTAAGGCTGGTCTGTTATTACCATTAAGCCGCAACACAACTGAATCCCCTTGTATAGATTTCAGTCCGTCTAAAAGATACCGCCAATTAAATGGAATATCCGTAATTTGCGCACCCGTTACGCGTGCAGGGATAAGATATTTATTTTCGCCGAGGAATTGATTAACCGAATGAACCGTCACCGTCTTTCCTTCTATATCTGTTGAAAGACGTACGTCGTTCGTCTTACCGCTGAAATTACTTACAAGTTTTACAGCGTTCATAAGATGCGCCTTATCGAGCGCAATCTCCGTCTCCGCGTCTTTCGGGATGATCTGCTCGTAGTCAGGGTACGTACCATCAATAAGCCGTGACATTAACTCCACGTCGTCGGACGTAAAGAGCATCTGATTGCCGTCACAATGAACGAGGAGGGGCGTTGTACGCGAAATAACCCGTAAGAGCTCCTGCGCCGTGCGAAGTGGCACTATAGCCTTAAACCCGGCCTCGAACGTGTGTTTAAATCTCCCTCCATCGATTACCTTTTCTGCTAAACGAAAACTATCCGTGGCGACAAGCTTTAACGACGTCATTTGAAAGTCGAATAATACGCCGCTGATTTCTGGACGGATATCTGATATATGCGCCGCGCTTATCACCTGCTGTAATGCGTCTTGGAAAAAAACCGGATCTATTTCCATATAATGATCCATGCTCTCCATACGTGGAACAAGAGGAAAATCCTCCGCGGAAGACCCCTGCATCTTCGCTTCGTAATTATCTGTCTTCACCATAAAGCTCGATTCGCTGCGCTCAAGATTAATACGGTCGTGCGTCGTATTATTCACAATACTGTAAAACGTGCTGAAAGGAACCGATAACGCACCTTCTTCTACAATCTTTCCCGATATAAGTTTTGTGATAGCAAGCTCGAGGTTTGTTGTCGTAAGTTGAATTTTATTCCCTACCGTTTTCAATAAGACGTTCTTTAATATCGGTAAGTTAGACGAATCGGCTACCGCCCGTTCGGCAGCTAATAGTCCGTTTTTTAGGTTGTCACGGAATACAATTAGTTTCATATATTCTTTCTATATATAGTTAGTAGTAATAGTAGGTATAGCGGATAGGTGGATAACTCTCTTTTCCCCTTTAGAAAGCCCTTTTTTGACAGCGTCTTCCTGTGGATAGTTACGGCGTTTCTAAGGGGATAACTTTCAGGTGCTCTGGTAATCATGTAAGGTGTGTGGCGCTTTGGCAACATGTTATACGGATGTTATCCACTGGTTATACATACGCCTTATTAAGTATTTCTTTAATGGAAAGTATTTTTTGGTTGAGTGTCTGATTACGCGTCATTTCCTGCGAAATTTTTTCATACGCATAAAGGACTGTTGTGTGGTCGCGTTTCCCTAATTTTTCGCCGATAAATGGATAGGATAAGTCTAAAATGTCGCGTAGTAGATAAATGGCGATTTGCCGCGGCTCTACAACTTGTTGTTTGCGTGAATGGCTCATAATGTCTGCAGTCGGTACTTCGAAAAAATCAGAAACAGTTTGTATTATGACATCCGGATGAATGTTTTTTTGCGGCGTCTTTATTACTTCGGCGATTATTTGTTCGGCGAGCTTGGGCGTTATTATAAGGTTTTTAACCTGCTGATAAAAGAGTATGCGGTTTAATATGCCTTCGAGTTCACGGAATCCTTTTTTAACTTTATTTACAATTTCCGCTATCACTTCATCCGAAAGATCTGCTTTTTTCTCCGCAAGTTTAGCGCGCAGCACTGCTGCCTTAAGCTCAAAATCAGGGTAGCCGATATCCACGATCATCCCCCCTTCGAATCGCGATCGAAGGCGCTCTTCGAGTACGGGGATGAATTTTGGCGAACGGTCCGAGGATATAATAATTTGTTTCCGTTCCTCGTAGAGGGCATTGAACGTGTGGAAGAATTCTTCTTCGGTGCGCGCTTTACCGGCGATAAATTGAATATCATCGATAATTAAAACGTCGATCGCACGGTATTTTTCTTTCACGGATTCCATGCGCTTATTTTTCATCCCCCAGATGACTTCGTTCATGAATTTTTCCGATGTGATGTACCGTGCGCGGACCTTCCCGTGGTACAGCTTCACAATTTCGTTACCTAAGGCCTGCATTAAGTGTGTTTTCCCTACGCCGACGCCACCGTAGATAAAGAGCGGGTTATATTTTGTACCGATTTCTTTAAGTATCCCCGTCGCCGCGGCGTATGCCATCTCGTTTGAAGACCCTACGATGAACGAATTCATCGTGTGGTGCGGATTAAGGTTGGTGTTCGGGTCGATGATGATCTCGTTAAACATCATCTGGCTCGACGAGTCGCCGTACGGTTGAGTGCTGGATGTTTTTTTCGTGTTGGACGAGAGCTTTGCGGAATCTTTCGTTAAAATATATTCGACTTTACGTATACCGCTGTCGATAGTGCGGAGCGTGCCGAAGATAGTGTTGTGATATTTATTTTCAACCCACTCGCGGGCAAAATTATTAGGCAGTCCGATGGTGACCGTACCATCTTTCTTTTCTAAAATGGAACTATTTTTAAACCACGTGATGAAATTAGGACGTGATATTTGCAACTCGACTTCGCCGAGTACTTTCTGCCAAAGCTCGTTGCAATCCATGGTACTCATTGTAGGGTTGGGCCGTTACCTGTCAATAATGACAGAATAAAAAAACGTGTTGATAAGCGCCGTAAAATCTGTTATTATAGCGGTATGAGTCAAACCTATAATCCGCACAAGAAAAAGCGCCGCAGGACGCACGGTTTTTTGAAGAGAATGTCCTCTTCTATGGGTGCGCGCGTCATAACGAAGCGCCGCCGCAAGGGCAGGAAGAGTCTCGCGGTTACCGCGGTACATGCTCGCTAAAAAAGACCGCCTGCTAGTGCAGGAGGCGCTTACGCGCACGGGACGTACCGTACGTAAACCCGCGTTTACCGTAAAAATTTTTATGAGTCCTCTTACCTATAGTAGGTTTGGGGTGGTGGTGGGTCGGCGGGTTGGTAAAACCGCCGTTCTAAGAAACGTAATACGCCGTAGGGCGTTTAACGCGATACGGGCAAGAAAGTCTGAGTGGCCGGTAGCCGATTACCTCATAATAACCCATCCGGCTGCTGCGGCTTACACAGCGCATCAATGGCATGAAGAACTTATTCCATCTTCTATTACTCGATCCGCTTCTTAAGCTTCTTATATTTTTATATGAGAATGTTACGTTTAACGACCTTGGGGTCGCGATTATCCTTTTGACTGTTATTGTGCGCTTAGTGCTCTATCCTTTGTTTTATAAGAGCCTTAAACAACAGCACGTACTGAAAAAAATCCAACCGCATATTCACGCCATACAGGCAAAGCATAAGGATGATCGCGCAGAGCAGGGTAAGGCCTTGATGGCGCTCTATAAGGAGCACGGCGTAAACCCTCTAATGAGTTTGGGTTTAATTTTCGTACAGTTACCCATACTTATTGCCTTATACCAAGTTTTTATTACGCCGCCGCCGGATCTTGGGCGGTCTTTTTTAGGGCTCTTAATGCTTAACGAGCGGAGTATTCTTTTGGTTTTTGTGGCAGCGCTCTTACAGTACCTTTTAGGTGTAATGAGTATGACGGGGCACGCCGCGGATAAGAGTCCTGCGGCGCAAACTGCACGGAATATGGTAATGATCGGCCCCGTGATTACTATTGCGGTTTTGTGGTCGCTCCCTGCCGCAGTTGGTTTGTACTGGGTCACTACCACGCTTTTTTCGATACTCCAGCAGTTGCACGTAGAGCGTAAATTCTCCCATGGAACACATTAAAAAAGCGCTTCAAGAGCTGTTAGGCATAGCCGGATTTGTAAGTCCGGTTGTTGAGCTTGATACGGAAGGTGCGCGGTTTTCAATACTAATTGAAGAGGGTGAGTGGATTAAGGAGTGGATTCCCCGCCTTGTTGCCGACCTCGGTTTTCTTGCGCGCACTATCGGCCGTAAGGTGGGCGTGCACGGCATGGTATATGTGGATGTTAATAATTACCGCAAGGAGCGCGAGCGCCTGATTGTGGAGATTGCCAAAGCCGCAGCGCGTAAAGTTTTAATAACGAAGACGGATGTGCAGCTCCCCCCGATGAACGCCTACGAGCGCCGCTTAGTGCACACCGAGCTCGCAACAAGGCCAGACGTAAAGACCGAAAGCTTCGGCGATAAGCGCGATAGGCGCGTAATCGTGAAACCACTTCTCTAGCAGAGTGGATAGTGATTAGTGGGTAGATAAAAAAACGACGTGCGTCGTTTTTTATTTTACTCATGCAGTGCTTAATAAGCCGGCACGCACGCGCTTTTCGGAAACATGCTCGCTCTCACCCCAATGCATCCGCCTGCGGGCGTCTGACTAAGCCATTAGGGCTCCGAGATGTTCCTCAAAACACGTCCACGCCGGCTTACTAGATATAACCGAATATCCTTATTTTTGGAGCGGTCGCACCTAAAATAAGGATATTTTTAACGTCGTCATTTCTACTCACTATCCACTAATCATTACCCACTTCGTTACAGCGCCAACTTCCAGACGGAGTCGTCGGTTTTGTTCACGAAGAATAATTCTGTGCCGATGACGGCGGGGTTTTGGATGTCGAGGGATTCTGATTCGCCATTCCACAGCTCCGTCACCTTGGGAGTTTTAAAATCTATTTTTACAATGCGATCCCTTGATATGAATTTTCCTTTCAAATAGTCGTCTGGTAATACTGCTCCCTCGGGCGCGCCCTGTGGAACGCCGCAGTACATTATAGGGCTAGCGTCCATGATGAAACATTTAGATGGGAGTGTGGCTATGCGGAGTGGTGTGGTTGTTTTTAGTTTCATGTCGATAAACGAAAGCGATAATGCGCCTGCCGTATCCGTGCTCATGGTAAAAACATACCGGCCGTTCTTTGACCAGCGCGCCATTAATCCGAAGCTCGGGCCGGCTACACGCACCATTGTTTTAGTTGCAGTGTTTATCGTCCATAAAGACGTGCGTACGAGACTCGACGGCTTTTCGATGATAAAAATATCATTCTTGCTGTACGGGAATGCATTGCTGTCGTACGGGGCGAAAAAGAGTTTTTGGGCGTTCACTTCGCGGATGGTTGACGTCGCAAGGTAGGTAACCTGTTCTTCTGTAGATAGAACTTTCACGGGCTCAAATGAATTTAATGTTACAGCGTCATCACTAGGGATTTTTTTTGTAGGGAGTCCGGGGAGTACCGGTAATATAACGGTTGCTTCGGGCGCACTTTTCGTTATTTCATTAATTTCTTCTTCCGGTGGGATATATGTATGTGGTTCAAGTGCCTGCATACCGTAATAAATAACAGTGCCGAAAAGCGCCACGAGTACTATGGTGACTGCTATAAAGAGTACCTTGTTCATGGCGCGGTCTTAGTGCGTTGGAATTGCTTGGGTGGCGTATCTGTAACAGATTTAACGTCGGCTTCTATCTGCGCTTCGCTTTGATTTATTTGGATAAGCATTCCCTGTAATTCAGCAAGACGCCTGTCTTGTTCTGGTGTGTCAGGAACGCCGATTTGATTTATCTCATTATTGATAAGATCGATGGTCGCCTGCTGTTCTCTCGTACCACTGTTATATATATCGAGCGCGTTAATTCGGTTTACGTTTTCCTGCCGTATAGATTCTATGGATGTATCAAGAAGATCGAGCTCGGAGGGCATTTCGTTTAACGATGAAAGCGGTAGAGTTGGCACGTCGTTGCGCGAACTTCGCGGCGTCCCCATAGTGACGTTTGGCAACGCGAGAATAGTGAGTGCGGGGTTGATGGTATTTAAGACGACGTACGACCCCATAAGGAGTGCTATACCGTAAGCGACGTTTTTGAATATGTTAATTGCTTCTTTTTTGCGGTCTACTACACCGCTCCAGCTATAGAGTATTCCGCCGTAGACGATACGTATAAAGGCGACAGTACCAGCAAGAATAAAGGCGAGGTTGTACATCTCGCGCAAGAATGCGGCGAAGTTCGTTTGCGTTTGGCTTATGATCCCGCCTGTTGATTGACAGAGAATATAGTCGCCGTTGAATTGCGGTCCGCATCGGTCGCCGCCTGCCACTGCGCCGTACCGTGCAAGAGGATCCTGTTTAGGGCCTACGAAATCAAAGTCATATTGTGATTGAGCCTGTACCACCCCCCCAATAAGGAGGCTATAGCATAGTAATGATAGTACGAGGATTCGTTTCATTGTTTTGGAGTAGTTAGTTGGGCAAATTCCATTTCGTTCTTTTTATTTATTGCGCGGGCGGTAATAGTATCTCCCCCGTCCTCCCATGCTATCGTGAGCTCGCTCGGCTTCATAATGTTCCAAAAATAGGGAATAATGGAAAAATCTTGTTTTTGTGCGTTAGGCTTTTTTAGTATTAAAATCTCGGGACGCACTACGGGTATAGTTATAAATTCGTCGAGCGGTTGATCTTTGTATTTGCTCACGTTTACCCGCAACTCAAGAGAGTCTTGTCCGGTGATGGGTGCTACGGTGCGTACCTTTATTATGCCCTTACCCCCCGCTATGCGGTCTTCGCCAGCGTACCAATTGATATCATAGGGGGCGAGGCTTATTACTTTACCCCCATCAATAAGAATCACCGATACATCGATTGGCGTACCCGCAACAGGTAATATCTTACCCTTGTAATTTTCTGGAACGTACGAAGCTGCCTTCCATGTAAGAATAGCTTCCGGCGCGGCATACGAAATAACCGGTAAAAATAATAAGAGGATTAGAATCGAATTCTTCATAGGGCTTGCGTTGTTTTAGCTGCCTTTGCGGCAAGAGCTTTTTTTCCGAGCATGCGCTTAGGGTTTTTAATTTTCGGCATAAAATCTTCCGCGATCTCTGCTTCTTTCGGGTGCCAGTCGAGCCATATAGTCGCAGCCATCGCTACAGTGCGCATCGGCAGGACGTTTATAATCGGCACTAATTCCAAAATCGACCCTGCAAGTATCCGCGTCGGCCCCACATCCTTCATAATAACCCACAGCCAGAGCGTTACGGAAGCGACAATGTTGATAAAAAACTTAATAAGCTCCCCCATACCGAAAAAAGCGTCGAGAAATGTGGCAAGAAGATCTGCAATATCAAAGAGAGCTGCGAGCCCGACCATGACTAAAGCTTCGATGCCGCCTATTTTAGGCTCCGGCTTATTTTCCTCGTTCATGCGGGGTGGTGGTAATCACCTTATCTTCGGGTGATGAGGCGAGTACTTGGATGACGGCGTGCTTCGTCCCCGCGAAAAAGAGTCCTTGGCCGACGGGCGTTTCAAGAAGGAGGCTCTTCTCCCCCTCTGATAGGTTGAACGTTTTTTGGAGTACGTCCATCATTGCAGGCGACTGCTTAAGCAGTAGCTGGAGTGATGAGTTGGTGATAATAGGGCGACCGTAAGGTGATAAAAGAAAGTCCTCGACGTCCTGCGTAATGGTTGTGACACCTAAATAATATTTACGCGCGCGCTTTACGAGCCCAAAAAGGAATAGTGCGCCTTCGGGGTAGCGCATAAGCCACCACGCTTCGTCCACAATCATAACGCGTTTTTTTATTTTTCCACGGACGACGTTCCAGATGAAATTAAGCACGAGATACATAGCGATGGGGCGTAGACCCTCTTCGAGGTCGCGAAGAGAGAAGACAATGAGGCGGTTGCCGAGGTCGACATTGGTAGGGAAGTTCGTAAACCCCGAATAGCTGCCGTCCGTAAACCGATAGAGACGCTCGGCAACTGATTTACCCCCTTCGAGGCTTTCTAAGACGGTCTTTAAGTCGGAAAGAACAGGGGCGGTTTTTTTAGAGAAGTCTTTTCCTGCGATAATATCTTTCATCGCGTAGGTTTCGGTAATCGCGCGGTCGAGTACTGCCTCTTCTTCGGGAGTGATTGCGCCCACCATCATCTTTATGAGGCCGGCAACGGTTACCACGTGGGACTTTAATGCATCATCATCACTTTCGTCTTCGGGGACGGATGGTATATCAAAAGGATTAATATGTTCAGTGGAAGCAAGCGAAACGTTTATAAAGCTACCACCCACGGCCTCCGCAAGCGCTTTGTATTCGTGTTCAGGGTCGATGATTATCACGTCGACACCGGTCATCATAAGGCGAATTGCTTCGAGTTTAGCTGCGTATGACTTACCACCACCAGACTTGGAGAAGATGACCATGTTCGCGTTTTCAAGGCTAAACCGGTCGAAGATTACGAGCGTGTTGTCCGTGCGGTTAACGCCGTACAAAATGCCTGTGTCTCCCGTAAGGTCAGTTGCGACAAATGGGAATAAGGACGACGCGGGGCCGGAATTCATGGGTGTGTGTACTGCGAGCCGGTCTGCGGCTATAGGGAGCGTGGAATTCCAGCCTTCCATTTGCTCGAATGTTGCTTGTTTTGCGTACACTAATCTTGTTTCGAGCATGTTCACGACGCGACCTTCGAGTACGTCGAGATCTTTTAATGTGTCGGCATAGAATGTGATATAGAGCGCCACCATAAAGAGGTGTTCGCGCGCTTGTTGGAGTGAGTCGCGCAGACCTTCCACATCTTGGTATGCGGTTTCAAGTTGTGGGTTGCGTACCAACCCCTTTTCTTCTTGGTCCATGAGCTGGGCTTCTATTTGCGCCGTTTTCCGCTTGAGCTTCTTTAGGGTGTCTGCGGTATCGGCCGGATGCATGAAGATGCTTATGTCCATAAGCTCGGGCGCGTTAATAATGGGGCTCATCCAGCCGGTAGAAAGGTAACGGGGGTAGTTAGAAACGAAAACCGTGCGCGCAAACTTCTTCCCCACTTTCATATGGGTTGGGGCAATAGTTATTTCCGGCGGGGCAATGATATCTGCGAGATCTTTTTTCATGGGTTTATTCTTGTGGGATGACGTGGCGTTCCACTGTTTCGGGGTTATAGAGGTTGTATAAGAGTTCCGCGAGCTCGTCTTCTTCGAGTGGTACGGCGCGCAGGCCGATTTGCGAAAGGCCACTTACTACCTGCTCGGTGCGCTGGGCGAGTGCGGCAAAAGCACTGTCCCCTACGCCGGTGCGTGCGCTTTCATTTTGCGAGTCGGGGGTGGGGCCCGCCCCTCGAAGCCCAGAGGGCGAAGTGGGGTCATCTACTTTTTTCCGCTTGAAGAATCCGGCAATAGCGTCGAATATCGCGCGTTGGTTTGCGGGTAGTACGGAGTCGTACGGCACGATTACGAAAAATGTTTTTTCCATAATCGGGTTGTCGGCAACAAGGGAAGCCACGAAGTCTTTGTACCCCCCGATAAGCCCTTTTAATAAATCATTCACCTCCTGCCGCTCGATACCCGAAAGTTCCTGTATGTATCCGTCGATGTTAATTTTTCGTGAATGTATAAAAATCTGTACGGAAAAATCGAGTCCGTTTAGGAAATTTTGGTAGCTCCCTAGTGCTGCATTTTGCTCGTCTTCCGAGCGCAGTTCGAAGTTCATGCCCGATACGAGAATCACCGAGCGCAGGCCGCCGTCTTTCAGCACGATGCAGTTGCGCTCGATGCGTTCGACTTCGAGGAGGTTTTGGGTTGCGAGAGGTTCTTGAGCCATATTTAGATTTTACCTATAGTCTATTCGTTTGGCGACGCTTCTGTCGCCATCTGTGCGGCGGATTATTTCCGCCCTATCTTGTGCCGGCAGGCTGCGGCTAAAGAATCCGTTTACGGATGTTTCACGCCCCGCAACTGGCCGCGTGCCTGCTGTCATAGTGAGTCCGAGTTTTGCGAGTAATCCTGCCGGAGCCTGTCTCTTCGTTATATCTATTTTTTGCCACGTATAGGTGCGCCCGCCCATATAGTAGTGCAGGGCGGCGATGGTCACGGTCATGAGCGGTCTGCCATTATATTTTATAAGCGCAAAGGCGAGTGATGTGGAGCCGACAACTACGGACGTTATAAGCCAGAGCCATGTCGTAAGAATAAAGAATGAAACGAATATCGTAAGAAATCCCGTCGCGATATAGAAAAACTGCTTAAGGGTTAAGGGTCCTACAATCTTATCCTCGACATCGATGTATTGTGGTACTTGGAATTGCATGGGTTTTATACGAACCACTTAGATTGTGGCAGCTTGGGTTTTGGCTGATCTCCGCTTGGTATATTTTTATTTGTGCTCGCAATATTAAGCGGGGTGCGGAGTTGGCTGTAATGCACGACGCGCTCGATTACGACGCGCGGAGAAGCGGTGCTTTCCACGCCCGTATCCGCCTGTGGGGAGTAACTGAAGGACCTCGTACCGCTTTGTGCGGCTGCTGCGCGCGGCTCTTCGTGGAGGATGAACGGTTGTAGAGGTGTCGGTGCTGGCGTGGTGACGGTTTCCGTAGGCGCTTCAGTTGTAGTTTGCGCTTGTGGCGCTGGTTCGGAATGCGTAGGCGCCTGCCCCTCGAAGCCCGCAGGGCGAAGTGGGGAAGTGGGAGCCGGAGCGTTGAACCCTAAGAGGTTCGTGTTTATCCCGCCATAGCGGAGGGCCGCTCCGATGGGCTCTATCACCTCTTTTGCTATCGCCTCAGTAATGCTTTTAGCGAGATCTGCGTCCACACCCGTTTCTTTCGCAAGCTCTGCTTTAAAGCTTTCTGGTGGTAAATCTTGCGTGACAAGACGGAGGACGAGTAGTGGGAGCTTGCGCTCCTGTTCGTCAGACAAGATAAACCGCGCGGCAATAGACTTCACGATGGCGCTCGTGTCGTCGGACGCGATCCATTCTTTAATTTCCGGTTGGAGCGTCTTAAAGATTACGTAGAGGCGGGCAATTTGTTCGAGTGTCATATGGTGTTATTTCCCCTTTCTTGATTATCCTTCTCATCCTTTTCTTTCTGCAAGGTGGTACGTATCGGTTCGGGTAGAATCGGGGTGGGTGGGGGCGTTGCCGTAACGGATGCAGTCTTACTTCCCTCTTGTATTGGATTTTCTTCAATCCTTGCGAGCTTGTTGAGGTCAGGCGGCGCAATCGGCGTCGTCTTTGGTGTCATAGGTACGAGGAGTGGGGGTGGTTCTGGGAATTCTTCCTGCAGGACGTATTCGGGGTTATTCGTTCTTGATTCGCTCTCCAGTACGGCGTCTATCATTCTTCCGATATCAGGGCCCTTTGAGTTCGTTGGTTCCGTTTCTTTGGGTTCCGTGCGCTGAGGTTTATTAGGTGTCGGCTTCGGCTGCGGAGTGGTTGCGGGCGCTGGCTGCGGAGGTGGTGTTACCGGCTGTGTTGGTTTTTGTGGTGCTAACGTATATGTCGGTGCTACTGAAGCCGATCCTCCTGTTGGTGAGGAGGGTGGTGCGGGCGGATTTTGAGGGGGCTTCTGCGGGCCTGCGCTCGGCGGATTACCCCCCTTATTATCATCTTCCCACCACCCTTTTTCTTTCTGCTTTTCTTCTTTTATCTCTACTTTTATTTTTTCTTTCTTTTGCTGTTTTTCTTCGTCGGGGTGGCGCCTACGGTAATCCATTTCGATTTCGTTGAACGGGGCTTTTCCTTCAGCTGTATCGATTGCGCTCCAAGTTGAATTATCTTTGTTATCTACGATAACTTTTGCGAGGCTATCAAGGCGGGTAAGGGTTTTTGGGTCAGCAAAAGCGTTTCGGTATTCGTCGCGTAATTTTTCGAGCACGGCAATATGTTGCGCCGTTTCCGGTTCTTTTTGGAGTTGGCTGATATGCATCCCCTGCAGCTTGCCGAATATGCGATCGTTGCGGATGATATCCGGATTAATTTCGTTGATGTCTTTAGCCTTTGCAAAATTACTCCCCATGAATTCGGTGAATTCTTTTTCTGATAACTTGTATTCTCCAGTGGTGGTATCTTTTTCGTTGATAGTCGCAAGGAATGCATCTCGTTGTTTTTCCTTTCCAGTGTCACTGAGATACTTTAAATGATCGTTTGTGAGATTACGGACTACATCTTTATTACCGAGAAGTTGTGGGGTGAGTGCTGCCGCCGCTTCTTTTTTGGCAAACGCTTTTTTCATATACTTATCGAATTCCGTAGACCCTATTTTTTCTCGTAGGCGGATGATGGTGTCTGAGAATGCCGCGCGATGTTCTTTGTTCTTCGGTAGTTTTGCTAGTTGGTCGCCGGAAAGCCGCCGAACCACTTCAATGTCCTCAAGCGCCTCCACGGGCAGATCTTCCCCATCTTCGGGCTTAAAGGCTTTTATGGCGTCGTCAAGCTTTTTACCATCTTCCTTATTTATATATTCCCCTTCGTTGTTTTTCTCAATATTTAAGCCGAATTTACCATAGAGATGCGGCGCCTTCTTTAATATTTCTGTGTCGAAGCCGTAGCGTTTGAGGGCGGGGATAAATTCGTTTAATTTTTCCTGTGATATATTTTTTTCTTGATCGGTGTTGTTCAGTAGTCCGCGCGCAACGGCTTCTTTTGCCGCCGCCGCCATGCGCTCGGGGTTAAGCTTAATGTCGGGGTTGTAGAGGGCGTTTCGTAGCTGTACGTCGCCCATACCTTTGTATTCAGTTTCGAGATTGCCGAGATTTTTACTCGTCCCTGCGGCGAATTTATTTACTTGGGGCGCAAAACGACTAATGAGAGGGATTCGTTGTAAAAAGCTTGCGAGCCGCGTGCCACGATTACCTTCTTTTGTTCCGTCTCCGCCGCCGCTCAAGTATTTACGGCCCGCCCATCCGGCAGCTCCTTTTGGCGCGCCTACTGCCCAGTCTTTCAACCCCGTCGTCCACTTGAGAGCGATATCCCCTCCCGCGCCGCTCAATTTAGCCGACTTGGTGATGCCGATGAATAACATGGCAAGTACGAGTACCATATCCGTAATCGTTTGAAGCGGCGCAGCCATCAGCTCAAGGGTCTTGGTTGCGGTAATTCCGCTCCCCGCAGTTTTTGCCTGTTCAAAGGAATTTATGAGATTTTTCATATCTATCCCTTTTGTTTCGAATCCCACATCCGCCTTAATTTGCACGAACATAATGACGAGATACATAGAGAATGTCGCTATGGGCAGGTAGGTAAGTTGGCTAAAAAAATCATCGTACCATTTCCCCCACCACTTTCTTGTGTTGGGGAATGCGGCACAAAGGATTGCAATTGGCATGACAATTACAAGCCCTGAAAGACGTATAAATCGCGAAATAGTGGTAAGTCCTACCATAAGCATGCCGAGCGCGGCGAGGGCGGTGAAGAGCGCGACGAAGAATATAGATATTACTGCGGCAATCATGCCGTCGTCCGCAAGCGACTCGTATGCCTTTAGATTGAGAGAGTCCGTTATAAGTAGTTTTTGCGGGCTGAAGGCGGATGCAAGAGTTTCGGCAAATTTATGGATGTTTGCCCCTGACCCCGACACGCCACCGCCCCCGATTGAGGCGTTCACGAAAAAGTGCGTGAGCATGTTCGATATGTCTATCGCGAACCCCGCTATAGAGAAGCTGAAGTTTACGATAATAGCCGCGAAGGCGAAGTTTATAAGAATCTTCTTCATGCCATAGCTTTCGATGCCGAGCATAGTGGCGTATGCGATGACTACAATACCAATCGTGAAGCCTAAGTTCGCGAGGTCGCGGCAGAAGCGCCAGCCGAGCTGGACTATCGGACTGTTGAGGATTGTGGTGTTGAAATAGAGACCTAATTCTACTAAGATTCCCGCGAGCGTAAACGCCGTCGAGCCGATAAGTCCGGCGATATAGCTTAGCGTGAATGAGACGTAGCCGATGGCCTTTAAGCTGATCCAACCCAAGAAGGATCCGCCTATGCCGCTTACTATGTCGGCAACGGTGGGAATAGGATTGAAACTTGGGCTGACGGTCTGCGCTCCGGGATTATTTTTTGCCGTCTCTTGGACTTTTATTGGCATGTCTTGCCCGGGGATATTAGGCATTGCCATTTGCGCGTGTGTAAAAATAACTGCACCGAAAAGCGTTGTGAGGGTGACAATTATTGCGATAGTTCTTATGAGCTTATGCATTTTTGCAGTAATATTTGCAGTTCGGGTAGGCGCGTAGCCGAGCGTGCCGTAAGGGCGTCGCGATCCGCCTTAGTTTTTGCGGCGTACGCCTCGGCTTGCGACTTGTTTAGGAGGCGACCCACGCCGGCTTGCCCCGTCATATAGCTCGAAAGCACGTCGAAGTCGGTACTCGTTTCGTTCATGAGCGTATTTTTCGCGTTTGTAAGTGGGGTCGTTATTTGCTGGAGTTGCGTAATCGCCACCGTCACGTCTTCGAGCGCTTTTTGCTCCACGGCGAGCGCCGTTATCGTTATTTCCCTACCACTTACCCCCCTGCCAATTTGGCAGTTATTTAGTTCGCTTGTGCGGTTTACAAGTACTTGCTGTGCGGATTGTATGGCGAGTAAGTCCGTAAGCCCAGCGAGGAGTGGGGTTAAGGTGTCGCTTATTTGCGTCATGTGACTTGTTTTAATAAGCGTCGCGTTGCCCGTTTTATATCCTTCGAGTGCGCGGCATGCATTTAAGGCATCGCCCGTGAGGCCGGAGCAGGGTGCGGCGTTTACGGGTTGGGTGGGGATGTAGCCGATTTGCGGAGCGTTCGCGGATACCACGCCTTGGAACCCGCTCACGCCTTCGCGGACGACGCGGTTGATGAGTGCGTCTGAAATCGCGGCGATATATGCCGCCATGCTTTTAGAGTTAACAATGTAGTCGAGGTCGGCGCCGATTACTTTCGCGGCCGCAGCACCTATCTGCATACCGGGTGTCACGATACGGCAATTTCGCCCGTTCTCATCGCATTTTTTCTGACCCAAAAAGCCACCTCCTGTTTGCGCTTCTTGCAGTCCAGCAAAGCGTTTGTCCGCAATACGGGTTTCTTTTTCATTTATTGCAAGGAGCAGTGCGCCGTAGAAATTGTTTTGCGGTTGCCATTGCTCGCGGTATGCCACGAAACCGCCGGTCGAAAAGTTGTTATAAAAGCCGACCATGTTGCGCACGACTTGGTCTAACGTGCACCGTATTTGACCCGAAAAGCGCGGGGGTTGGAGCACGGCGAGTTGCAACTGCATGCCGAACGGCCGGCAGATGCCCGCTATTTTCATTTCGGCTAAAAGGTCGCCGGTCACGATGTTGCCGTACTGGGCGAGGAAGGCGTTCCAGTTTTGTATAAATAAGGGCTTGCCACCACCTTGGATCCAGTTCACCATTTGGTCGACGATCATGTCGAAGAAACGTTTTTTTATGGTTTCTTGTACAGCTTCTGCCGCTAAGGTGACGGCGGCATCTATCCCGAACTGGGCGTGCGCGCGCTCTTTGGGGAGCGCAGGTAAAACACCGAGTACAAGGAACGATATGGCAAGTGATGCGAGAATACGTTTCATTTGAGAGTGTCTAATAACTTAAGCGCGAGCATGGCGTATATCGGATCATTTTCGTAATCCGCAACAGCTTCGAATATGCGCTGTTTACCGAGCGCTATGCGGATGGCTTTCATGTGTTCTGTTGTAAGTGCGGATGGTACGGGGAGTGCGCGGAGGGCGGCGCCTTGCGTCTTATAGCGCCGTGCAAATTCCGCCATTTGGCTTGCGATGAGGTCGCCTATCGGCGGCGGGGTTTGCATTTCCGTTTCGGCTATTATTCTTTCGGCTTCTGCGCGGTATGCCGCGGCTGTTTGCGTGCTGAGGGTTATAAGTTCGCTCTGGAGGATCTCGGGAGAGAAATATGCAGGGTTAAAGTTTTTAAGTGATTCTGTAACCGCGATATCCGCCATGCCGTCTGCACCCATAACGGTAAGGTTATCCCCCGCTGGCCCTTCGGGATTTTTATCCACGATGTTTTTACCAATAAGTGCGGCGAGATTACGCGTGAGGTTGGTATCGCTATTCGCTGTTAGCGTGCCTATAGGCGTAATTTCAGGTTGCGCTTCGGTTGTAATCGGCACCGATTCGCCGATGGCGTTTTGGAGCGAGTCGATTGCTTGTGGGGCGGTAGAGTCAGCCTTTTTTTCAGAGTCGGTATTCATTTCATTACGGGCAACAGTGTTGCCGAACACGACAAGGCCGACGAAAACGCCAGCGCATACGAAAAACAACAGGCCTGCTTTTGCTTTGAGCCCTAACACCTCTTTAGGATACCGTAGAAATGACGGAGAAGTTAGTGGATAACTGCTATGCGCTTCCACTTAGGATGCCTTAGTGTCGTAAGTTCGCCTCGCTTAGTCTAAAATCCTTAATTTAGTGGGTTGATTCGGCAATTTTTTGAATGGTTAGGGTAGAAAGATTTTCGGGGCGTTCAGTGCCGGTGAGACCAACTTGGGTTAAGAGGCTGAGGGCTTTTTCTTTAGGGATGTTAAAACCGCTAGATAAGTTATTTAAAATTGTTTTGCGGGGTTGTTGGAAGAGAATACCCACCGTTTCGTAGTAGTTTGCGAGACTCGTGCCGGTAAGCGTGTCGGCTTTGGTTTCGATTGCGATAATTGCGGAGTCGATCGAGGGCGGTGGGTTGAAGTCCGTTGGTTTTAATTTCATTGCGATGTGCGGCGTGCCCCAAATTTGCACGCAGGCGGCGAGGCGGTTCATGTCGGGAGCTACGGCGCAGATACGTAGAGCCACTTCTTTTTGGATAGTGAAAACGGTGCGGAGGGGCTTGCGTTCCATGTCGCCTACTATGCGGAGCAAGTAACCCGTGATGTAGTACGGGATGTTGCCGGCGAGGACGTAGGGCGTTTTAAGATCCGCGATGATGGGCGCGAGGTCTTTGAGTGCGTCCCCTTCCGTGACGGTAAGACGGTCAGCTAGTCCCTGGGTCGTTCCGACACTGCGGTATTTTTCTTTAAGTAATTCCACGAGCTCGTGATCTTTTTCGATAACGATAATTTTTTTAGCGGGCGAGGCAATAAGCAAGTCCGTAAGTTCTCCGTGACCCGGACCTACTTCGATGACGGTGTCTTCCTCGGTAATCTTTAGTGATTCGGCAACTGTTAAGAGCGCCTTCTTGTTTATCAAAAAATGCTGCCCAAGGGACTTCTTGGCTTTCGGTACTTCGGTTATTCCTGAATCCTGAATCATAAATCCTGAATCAATATTAATCGTAATCCAGCCACATTTCTTCTTCGTCGGGCATGCCTTGACGGTTAGCTCGATTAGACGAAACTTTATTATTTATGAATTCGACCAAGTCGCCGGATATCTCGTAGAGGAATCTTGAGGGGACGTTTGAGAAGGACATATGTAAATGCTTCGCCGCGCGGGTAATCGCCACGTACATTAAGCGCCGCTCCTCTTCCATTTCGCCGCCGGAGGAAAGCGCGCGGTGGTGCGGCAAGGTGCCCTCGCCTACGCCGGCGACGAATACGCTTTCGAATTCGAGCCCCTTCGACATGTGAATACTCATGAGGTTTACGCCTGTCTTCCCACTCGGGTTGTCATGGCTCTGCGCTAGGGTTGCTTGTTCTAAAAACGCGGCTAAACCGTCTTTTGCAAAGTCGCGCGCAAAGGTTAAAAGTCCTCGTACGTTTTCGATACGCTCCTGCGAGTTCTTATAGTTATTCTTTAAGTAGTCGAGGTAGTTAGTATTTGAAACGAAGTAGTCGATGATTTCACTGGGTGATGCGCTGCCCATCTTCGGTAGGGCGTCTATAAGGAGGCGGCTTTTGCCTTTGGAAAAATTCTTGTCGAGCCTGTCGGCGCTCACGCTATCTAACGGATTTGCCGCCAAGCGCAGACCAGCCACAATATCTTTTATTTCTTTACGTTCGTAAAAGCGGATACCGCCGAACATACGGTATGGCACGCCCGCGGAAATAAGCGCTTGTTCTATTGGCCGTGACTGCGCGTTGGTACGATAGATTACAGCCATGGATTCGAGTGGCTTTCCCTTACGCCAATTGGTAATGGCGGTCTTCACAATCCATTCGGCTTCCATATATTCGTTTTCCGCCGCGAAGACTTTAATCTTTTCGCCCTGCTCATTTTTCGTCCACAGGTTTTTCTTGCGCTGAGTTTTATTGTGGCCGATAACGTCGTTCGCTGCTTCGAGTATTAACGGGGTCGAGCGGTAATTTTCTTCCAGCATGACGATCTTTGCGGCCGGCCAGTCGCGTTCGAAGTTTAAAAAGTTGCGGAAGTCAGCGCCGCGGAAGGCGTAGATGGACTGCGCGTCGTCCCCCACTACGCTCAGGTTGCCGTGGCCACCTGCGAGACAGCGTACGAGTTCGTACTGCGCGGCGTTGATATCTTGGTATTCGTCTATCAGTACGTGGTCGTACTTGCCACGATAGAGTTCAAGTACTTCGGGGTAATTGCGGAACAATTGCACGGGCTTTTCGATGAGGTCGTCGAAGTCGAACGCGTTGTTTTCCTTAAGGAGGTTTTCGTAGTCCTCGTAGCAGGCGCGGGCGGTATCGGGGTCTAAGTCGCGCGTCCCTTTAGCCGCCATTTCGGGTGCTATGAATTCGCTTTTTACTTTACCCATGAGTCGCGACAATACGGCGGGGCCGCACGTCTCTTTTGGTAGGTTGCGGTTCTTACCAATTTTTTTAAGGAGTGAGCCGGTATCGTCTTCGTCGAAGATGGTAAAGCCGACACTCCGGCCGAGCCGGCGCGCTTCGGCGCGGAGGAGACGTGCGCCGAAGGAGTGGAATGTGCCGATGAAAAGTTCTTTGGGGGCGCCGGCGCGCTTCTTCATTTCTTCTGCCGCCTTGTTCGTAAAAGTGATGGCGAGAATGCGCGCCGGTGGCACCTTTAGTTCATTTAAAAGATAATGCAGGCGTTGCGTAAGGGTGTGTGTTTTGCCGCTTCCGGCACCCGCGGCAATAAGGAGCGGCCCTCCCTTGTGGTAGGCCGCTTCTGCTTGCCGGTCGTTCATATTTTTGCTAGTATTCATATATTAATAGCTTACGCGGACAACTCGGATTTTTAAGAAATAAGACCGTGATAACGGTTCTTTTCTTGTGTGGCGTGACGCTTGTGAATGCCTTTATGCCTTACGCTGCCGGATTGTCATTTGCGCGGCCATTTTCGGTTGGCGGATCGTCTTCCGAATCACCTCTTTCGGGTGCGTTCATGGAGTCGGGCGCCGTTTTTTATAATGATATTCCTTTACCCACCTTGTCCGTAATGCATGATGCATTGGCGGAGAGTTCTGGTCAATCGGTGTATACCGCTGCCACAGATGGCGTGCGTGATTTTGTGCGGCGTTTTTCGCTTCCGGCGCGTGGTATTAACTGGGGAGTGATCCATGAGTATAATGCGGTGGATGTCGCGGGTGCATGCGGTAGTGGCGTATATGCCGCGGCCGCAGGACAAGTGGTAGATGTTCGTAATGGTTGGGAGAGTGGTTACGGTAACTATGTAGACATCGACCACGGTAATGGCGTTATTACGCGTTACGCGCACGCGGAAAAAATTCTCGTGAAAGTTGGGCAAATGGTTGCCGGTGGCGACGTTATCGCGCGCATGGGTAATACGGGTAATTCTACCGGATGCCACGTACACTTTGAGGTGCTTGGTTCTGCGGTAGTGGTGAATCCTTTCGCAAGATAATATGCCTAGCTCTGGTGTTTCTCGCGCTGCTTACCTTGCAATAATTCTTCTTATACTTCTTTCGTTCTCGCTCGGCTATTTATGGGGAGAGGGTAATTCTATTACCCCGATTATGATTGAGAAGTGCTCGGATGCGTGATAAGCTTAACCTATGAAAGAAGAAGAATTAAAAAAATACGAAGCGACTTTACTTGGACTGCAGGTAAATTTATCAAAAGAAATAAAGGACGTGATTCGTGGCGGAAATGACATGGGTGAAATAGGTAATCGCGACGAAGAGGCAGATGAAACGGAAGAGTCGGGTATAGCGCATGCGGAACAGATCACCTTAAAGGGGCGTTTGCACGCGGTACTCGACGCTTTAGAGCGCGTAAAAACGGGGGCGTACGGCACGTGCCTGGAGTGCCGTGGGGTGATTAGTACGGACGTACTTGATGCCGCGCCAGAGTCCTTATATTGCGCGGGGTGTAAATAATGAATACTCGCTTTTCCCGTGTATATTCGGGGGAGCTTTCGGGGATTGACGCGCGGTGTGTGGAGGTGGAGGTCGACTTGCATGTCGGCCTCCATTCTTTTTCTATAGTTGGTTTAGCAGATAAGGCGTTAAGTGAGGCGCGTGAGCGCGTTTCAGCTGCCTTGAAAAATAGTGGTGTAAAGCCACCGTCGCAAGAGAATCGCAAGATCGTGGTAAACCTAGCGCCTGCGGATATTAAAAAGACGGGGTCGCAATATGATCTCGCTATTGCGGTGGGTTATTTGGTAGCGACGGAGCAAATTAGAAAGTTCGAAACGAAGGGTAGGATGTTTTTGGGCGAGCTCGCGCTTGATGGCGGTGTGCGGTCAGTCATGGGTGTTTTGAATGTTGCGTGCATGGCGCGCGAAAAAGGTTTTACCGAGCTCTATGTGCCTGCGGTAAATGCCGCGGAGGCGGCGCTTGCCGGGAGTGTTGCCGTATTTCCCGTGCGCACTCTTATGGAGTTAATTGCGCATCTCGAAGGGCGCGCACCGATCTCCCCCACCCACGTAGATGAGGCTGTGTTTGAGCCGTTTACTAATCCAGTCGATATTGCGGACGTGCGTGGGCAGGCGGCGGCGAAGCGCGCACTTCTTATCGCTGCGTGCGGCGGTCATCATGTGCTTATGTCCGGCTCACCAGGGAGTGGTAAGACGATGCTCGCACAGGCGTTCGCTGGCCTCTTGCCCGCGCTTACGCGCGACGAGGTAATTGAAGTGACACGTATTTATTCGGCTTCTGGTGCGCTTAACGCACGCCACGCGGTGACGGAGCGGCCATTCCGCGCGCCGCACCATACGGCATCTGCCGCCGCAGTGGTTGGTGGTGGCTCATACCCCCGTCCCGGTGAAATTAGTCTCGCGCATAAAGGCGTTTTGTTTCTTGATGAATTGCCGGAATTCCGCCGTGATGTTTTGGAGTCGTTACGCGAGCCCTTAGAGGGTGGGCATGTAACTATCGCGCGGTCGAATGGTTCGCTCTCGCTCCCTGCTCGATTTATTCTTATTGCTGCTATGAACCCCTGCCCGTGTGGTTATTATGGCGACAGCCGTCGCGATTGTGCGTGCGGCGCGCATGAGATTCTGCGGTACAAAAAGAAAGTTTCGGGGCCGATACTCGACCGTATCGACCTGCAAGTGCAGGTACCGCATGTAGAATTAGCGGATCTTTCGCGTGCGCCTGTCCTCCATAGCCCGCAGGGCGACGGAGGAGGGACGGATACAAAAAGTATGCGTGAGGTTGTGACACGCGTGCGTGCAGTGCAGGTTGTACGGCAGGGTGTGCTAAATAGTACGCTTTCGTCAAAGCAGGTTTCGGAGAGTGTTGTGCTTTCGGTGTCAGCGCAGGCGTTTTTCGGCAAGGTCTGGAAGTCCGCCACGCTCTCCGCGCGCGGCTATTACCGCCTACTTAAAGTGGCGCGCACGATTGCTGACATCGAGGGTGTGCCCGCTGTTGCCGAAGCTCATGTCGCCGAAGCCTTTGCATACCGCCTGCGAGAAAAGTAGGGCGAGTGAGTAGTGGTTAGTGAGTAGTGAGTAGTGAGTAGATTAAAAAACCGGCGAAAGCCGGTTTTTTACGTCGTCGTTTCTAGCCCCTACCCACTACTCACTATCCACTTCGTCGTTACAGCTTTAACAGATCCAGAGCCTTCACTAATCCGTTATTGGAGGTATTAATGATCACGTAGTCGCCGAAGATACCGTAGCTGAAAAGCGCACCGTCGGTTGCTAAGGGTACAAAGCGGTCGATGTACTTATCGCGCGCTTGGCCGGTGCGGAATGTGGTGGGTGCGCCGGCATCTACGAGGAAGAGGTTTTTGTATGAGCTTGTCTCGACAGCTTGCAAACGGCTCGCGAGAGTTGCGGCGTCTATTTGGGAAGCGGGGTTAATTTTGGCTATGTAGCCGGGCCATGCGCCGCGGTCGTCGTAAAAGAGGTATGCGGAAAAGATAGGGTCGAAGGCGGCGGTAAGAATACCATCCAAGCCGTTTGTCTTCGCTTCCGGTAAGAGTACCCCTAGTACGGTAGCGAAACTCATCGGCGCGCCGGCATTAAGTAGGGAGACTTCCTGGATGGTTCCGCTTGCTGACTTTGTCTTTTTGGCTTCAGCTACGAGCGCCGCAGTAATCGAGGGCAGCGTACCGTCGGTTTCTATCTTAGGTAATGCATCTTGCGTTGCGCCGAGCGGCGTTATTGCGGGCGCTACGGGTGCTGGTTCAGGCGGTACGGCGAGTCCTGCTGCGCTCGGCTCTAGCGCTACTCCCTGCGCAGGCGCTTCGGCTGTTGGTTTACTTGGCACCATCGCGCGGTACGCAGGTAGGCCGTATTTATACGTCGCCCAACCGATACCGACGATAAGAGTGAGTATGAAAAACCACAGGAGGAGTCTACCGGATTTTGTTTCGGTTGCGGGCATTGGGGCGGGCGCTGGCGCCGTTTGTGTGGGGAATTGTACGGGCGCGGCTACAGGTGCGACTGGTGTTATTTGTGGGGTGATGGGCGCTTGCCCCGCGAAGCCCGAAGGGCGAAGTGGGGTCACAGGTTGCGCCACCGGTTCGCCGGTTGCGCGTACGGATTGTATATCGCTCTCCATCGTGCGCACGAGCACTTCTGGTGTCGTGGGCGGCGGCGGCACGATATTAGTTTGTGGTGGTGGTACCTGCGGCAGGCTGCTGTTTTGCGAGGCTTGGTTTAATTCATCCATAGTTTTTAAAAGTATAGCATTATAGCCTCCTGTGGATAACTAAATTGCTCACAAACCCTTCGTGCCGCGGCAACCCGTTACGGCGTATGCAAATCCAACCTCTCTCGTCGTAAAAGCCGACAGGAAAAATCGAACTCGCCCTCCGCGCAAGCGCTGCGGAACTCAGACAGCAATTTTTCCTCGGCTTTTATCTCCTTCTTCGGGGATTTGCTATCCGCCTCCACTCAGGTTGCCTTGGCACGAAGGGTCCGCTCGCCCACGAAAACGCAAAAAGCCTATATTTACGAGGCTTTTTAGCGCTATACTTGACATTTATATAGTTAAGGTGGTATTATAATATCGTGCAATAGAGATAGTTCTTCCAATATCTTTCGGCTTAATTGCCGACCCGCTCCCACGGGTTAATGAGGGTAAGGAGTGATGCATGACCCCGGAACAACGCGGTAGTCTTCTTGGGCTGATTTTAGCCCCACTTGAAATGAAAGGCGATATCTTTCGTCAATTGAAAAAAGACGAGCAGAAACCGCCGACGCTTCGAGAGATTTATGTGAATGATCTCGATCCTCTCGAGCAAGCACCTGATCGCGTTCATCATCTTGGTGATCGCGGACCATTGCCCTAACCTGATAATAAAGAACGCACGAATAACTCGCCGTGCAACAAGAGCGAGCTGACATATGGCCATCCCCCAGCGGAAGGCCATATTTTTTTAGAAAAATCATGACACGCAAAAAAAGCCGGCGTGGACGTGCTTTAAGGAACATCTCGGAGGCCTGATAGCTCTGGGTAATCCATCCGCAGATGGATTTATCAGGCCGAGAGCGAAGGGAACTTTTTCGCAGGAAAAAAGTTACCCTGTTTCCGAAAAGCGCGTGCGCGCCGGCTTTAAAGCCCTTTCAAGCTCAACCCCACCTTGCCGTCTTCGAGGCGGATGATTTTCGCTTGCACGACGTCGCCCAAGTGGACGACTTCTTCTACGCTCTTTACATAACCGTTCTTTAATTCCGAGACATGGATCATGCCGCTCCTGCCGTTGCCCCATTCGACAATCGCGCCGAATTCCAAGATGCGTTCAACCGTGCCTTCGATTATGTCCCCCACCTTATACTCGTGGGCAATGTCGTCGACGCAGTTCTTTGCCGCAAGCGCCGAATCTTTATCGTGCGCGTAGATGAATACGTCGCCCGTCTGGCGGATATCCATGTTGATAATCCCCGTGGCCTCGATAATGCCCTTGATGATCTTGCCGCCGGGGCCGATGATGTCGCCAATCTGTTCGGGGTTAATCATGACTTTCATCACGACGGGCGCATATTTCGAAATGTCAGCGCGCGGGGTAGTGATTGCCTTTTCCATGGCGGTCATGATGTGTAAGCGGGCGCGCTTTGCTTGCTCGAGCGTGCGGCTAATAATATCGGGCGTTACGCCATCTACCTTAACGTCCATCTGCACGGCGTTTACGCCGTCTTTCGTACCAGCCACCTTAAAGTCCATGTCGCCGTAGTGATCTTCCGGCCCTTGGATGTCTGTCAAAATTTTATAAATACCATTCTTTTCGTCGCTCATCATACCCATGGCGATACCAGCCGCCATTTTCTTTATCGGCACGCCCGCGTCCATAAGCGCTAAGCAGCCGCCACAAACGGATGCCATAGAGGATGATCCGTTAGAAGATAAAATTTCGGAAACGATACGCACGGTGTACGGGAATTCGTCTTGCGTAGGGATTAAGCGCGCCAAAGCCTTTTCCGCCAAACTGCCGTGGCCGATTTCGCGCCTGCCCGGCCCGCGGAAGCTCCCCGTCTCCCCCGTGCAGTACGGCGGGAAGTTGTAATGGAGCATGAAATTCTTTTCGCCCGTGAAGAAGATATTTTCGACGAGCTGGTTTGTGTCCGGCGGGGCGAGTGTTACGGTTGCGAGCGCCTGCGTGTTGCCGCGGATGAATAATGCCGAGCCGTGAATACGCTCTAAGACGCCTACTTCGGCGTGCAGGTCGCGTACATCGCCCAACTTGCGGTGGTCGGGGCGCTTTTCTTCGCCGTCTTTAGCACTACAAATATTTTTATGCACGATTTCGTCTACATAGTCTTCGAATACGCGACCCGCGTCATCTAAGTCGCTTTGCGTCGTCTCGTTTTCTTTCAAAAACGCCATCAGGTCTTTTTGGATATGCGACACGTTCGCCACGCGGTCTATTTTGGAGACTACGTACATTGCAGGTTCTAACTTATCTGCAAGAAAACCGCGTACTTTTGCTACGAGTTCCGGTGACGGAGTTTTTAACATTACCTCCGCCTTTGGCTTACCGATTTGGGCTACGATCGTTTTTTGGAATTCGACGAGCTTCTTGATCTCCGCCATCGCGGCAGTGAAGTCACCGACGATTTCTGCTTCGGGTACGTCGAGCCCTTCGAGCTCGATCATGTTTATCTTATCCGCGGTACCGGCAACGAATGCCGTCCAGTTGTCTTTGCGTATCGAAACGCCCGCAACCGGCCCGTTCCACGGAATGTCAGACATGGCGAGCGCCGCGGAGGCGGCTACGAGTCCGAGCGTTACGGGGCTGGAATCCTCTTCGTACGAAAGTACGGTGATAACTATCTGTATGTCGCGGCGTACGCGCTGGTCGAAAAGCGGGCGTATCGTGCGGTCGATAATGCGGGCGGAAAGAATTGCGTTCTCGCTCGCTCTCCCCTCGCGGCGCATGTAGCGGCCGCCGAGTATTTTACCCGCAGCGTAAAAACGCTCCTCGAATTCTACGGAGAGCGGCAAGTAGTCGCGCGGCGAGTCAACGCCCGTCATTACCGCCGTTGCGAGCACGGTGGTGCCGCCCCATGTGCCGATTACCGCCGCGTTCGCCTGCTCGGCGAGGCGCGAGGTTTCGATGGCGAGTTTTTTCCCGTCAACTTCTGTTTCGAATTTTTTCCGGTTCAGATCCATATGATTTTTATGTAAATATTATTCTCCGTAGGTTTCGCGGTCTTCGGGCGAGGTGGGCGTAGTAGGCGCTTCCGGCATCGGCGTACCTGCACGCTTTGCGGACGTGCGTGCTGTTGTGCGGCGCACGCGGCCAGCGCCAAGTAGTACCGCGGGGAATTCGTCGAGTGTCACGAATGTGTCTGCTACTTCTTTAAGTTTACTTGAGGTGCTGCGCGAGAACGCCGCTACTTCTACTGTCTTTCCCAATCCCCACTTCAAGTACTCTACGAGCGGGCAAAAATCGCCGTCGCCTGTCACGAGTACAATAGCGTCGAACGAATCCGCCATGCGGATAGCGTCTACTGCCATGCCAACATCCCAGTCCGCTTTCTTTGCGCCGCCTTGAAATATCTGAATATCTTTTACGCGAAGCTCTACACCCGCCTTTATAAGCGCGTCGAAAAATGCTGCCTCCCCTTCGGTGGTTTCTGTTTTCACCACGTAGCCGATTACGCGGATGAGCTTACGGCCAGCCGTTACCTCCTTTACGAGTTCTTTGTAGTTAACGCGAGACTGGAAGAGGTTCTTAGCGGAGTGGTACAGGTTCTGTACGTCTATAAAAATACCGACGCGGTGTTCTTTATTGCGCGTCATGGCGTGCTGCGTACTTTATAAGGCGGCGGCGTTTGCCGACCATCTGTAAGAGGCCGCGGCGCGAGTGGTGATCCTTCGCGTGCTTTTTTAAGTGCGATGTAAGTTCTTCGATCTGTTTCGTAAGAAGCGCTATCTGGACTTTGGTCGAGCCGGTGTCCGTTTCGTGCTTCTTTGTCGTGTTTACTACGGTTTTTTTCTGTCTGACTGTAAGCATATGTTTGTTATTTTTTTAATTCCGGCATTGTAAGCATGATGCGTTTTTCTGCGGGCTTGATTGCTTCAATGATAAAGGTGCCGCTTTGGCCTACGGTCACCGCCTTTTCCATTTCGTCCGTTCCGCCGAAGTCGATTGCGCGGATGAGTCCTTGGAAGTCGGCATCGATCTTTACAACCGCGCCCAGCTGGTTGAAGCGGTGTACCGTCCCCTGCACTTCTTGCCCTTCCTTATATTTTTCTTCTACGGTGTCCCATGGGTTGGCTTTAAGTGCCTTGAGTGAAAGGGATACGCGGCCGTCCTTAATCTCCACAATCTGCGCCGAAAGCACGTCGCCCGTCGCAACCGCTTCGCGTGGGTCTTCGATGAGGCGGTGGTCGAGCTCCGAGATGTGGATTAGGCCCTCGACGTTCATATTGTCCTCGAACTTAACGAATACGCCGAAGTCCGCGACACCCGAGACGACTACCTTGACCGTCTCACCCGCTTTATACTTATCGAGCTGCTCCTTCATGTTTTCGTCGAGCACGCCGCGCTCGGAGACAATGAGCTTGCCGGTACGGGCGCTGAAGTCGATAACCTTGACGGTAATTTCCTGCCCCACAAATTTCTTAAGCTCGTCCAAAATCTTTAGGCGGTCGCCATCCGTCACGCGCGGATAGTGATCTGGCGTGAGTTGTGAGACTGGCAAGAACGCCTTGATGTCGTGCATCATGCCGACGAGGCCGCCGGTATTTGCGCTTGTGATCATAAGCTTAACCGGCGTTCCAGTGTCCTGCATGTCTTGGATCTCCTGCCATGCCTTATGCTTGGATGTTTCGTTGATTGAAAGCTCGGCATACCCCTCTTCGTTTTCGGCGTCCACGATCTTTGCGAGGATAGTGTCGCCTGGCTTTATGACCTTGATAACGTCGTACGCGTTCATCAGCTCCAAGCCGTACACGATACCCGTGCCCGCGCGGCCGAGGTCAAAGAAGTGCGCGTGCTGGGTCTTGCCGATATAGACGACGTTGATAAGTTCCCCGTTTTTCAAGGGTGCAAATGCCCCCGGTTCCTTGAAAAGGGCCGTGAGCGGCGAATTGGCTTTTACGATATGCGGCATAAGTGTTGGTTAATTATATGTACCTTTTACGACTAAGACCCCTATATAATAGCAGAGTTTTTAAAAATTGACAAGGTTAACTCTAGACGAGGAAGAGAATTAGGATGGTAAAGTTTTTAAAATAGGGTCGGGGGGGTGATTTTCTTTTTTGGGGTGGGGGTGGGCCAGTATGGTGACTCGTTTACAGTTACGCGCGAGACGGCGTCTGTGGGCGACTTAGTGCTTGATTGCACTGCCGCGACATAATCGCAGTAATCACACGCAGCATTTTGTTTTGGGATTTCGTTGTGGTCGAGGCAGGCTTTGGCGTCTATGAGCGCCTTATCAACCCATTCGGAATTTCCCGTGTAGGTGATGAGCGTTATGTCGAAGTCGAGTTTGCCGTCGAAGGCCTTTCTATCGGTCTTCCCGTTACAGTACACAAAGTAGCCAGTACTTGATACCGTGAATCCGTTCTGGCGCAGGAGCCATTGGTATATTTCCATTTGGCGCTTGTAGCCGTCGTGCCAATCTTTATCCAATGCGTTGATTTCTTCTTCTTTCGCCGTCGCCTTATAGTCGACGACCATGTACTCCCCTGCGGCATTAAGCCATAAATCGTCTATCGCGCCGAAGACGTAAAAATTCGTCGGTGCGTGAAGCGTGCCGACGCCCGTGAAGTTATGGCGCCACTCGTCGAGCTTATCGTGCTTCGCTGGCACAGCATCGATTCCGTACTTTTCCATAAGTGGATGCTTATTACCCGCTGCACGATGAATATCGAACTCTTTTTTGAGTAGGTGGTCCACGGCGGAGTTGAGCGCGAACGGAAATCCCGGGGGGCGGCCAATGCCGATACGCCTATCAAGGTAGAAGCACCGCGGGCACTGCATGAATAAATCTATCTTTGAGCGCGATAACTTAAACGCTTCGTGCGAATTCGGTTCGTATAGATTTTTCGTGCGACGGGCGGTGTAGTAAATTGACACTCTAGTTGAATTGAATCGTGAAATTATACATGCCCATACCGCAGAGGCCTTGGAGTTCCGCTCCTGCGGTTTGTGGCGGTACGGGAATGTCTATTGTACCCGTCATTGGGAGGCTCCCGCGGTAGCCGATAGCAGGGATTACAAGTGACGACGAGCAGTCGAACGTGCCTTTAGTGCTCACGCGGATGATTGTTGGCACGCCGGCTTTGGCTCGTGTCGTTTGTGGTGCGTAACCGCCCTTCGCGCTGATTTCGATTATTTGTGTGCCGTCTACGACGCTTACATTATTTAATCCCGCTAAAAGGTCGTTTGGATTAATTGCCCTGCGTGCGAAAAGAATGGTACCTACGATAAGGACAATAGCGATGCCGATAGAAAGGAGAATGGTTTTCATATAATAAGAATAGGCGGAATTACGCCGAATGCAACGAGGGCGGTTACTAGGTTGAAGATGGCGAAGAATATAACAACAAGCCCCGCAGTTTTAAAGAATATTCCCGATTGCGCTTTTGTGTGTAGTCCAAGTGCGCTAAAAGAGAGAAGTGCGAGCACGGGTAGCGTGCCGAGGGCGAACGATAGCATGGTGAGTGAGCCCGTAGAAAAGCTGCCGGTTGTGAGCGAATAGAGTTGCATCGATTGCGTGAACCCGCAGGGTAAGAAAAACGTGACGACGCCGAGGAGTGCGGGTGTTAATGAGTGATTAATGTCTTTCAAGGCATGGGCGCGCCTACTTATAAAACGTGGCGTGACAAGTTGAAATTTTTTTATCCACGGGAAGATATCGAGCAGATTGATACCGAGAATTAATAAAACGATTGCGATGGCGATTCCCATGGCGAATGCGCCGGTTGCGCCCATTTGGAACGTTGCACCGAGCGTGCCGATTATGCCGCCTAAGACGAAGAATGAAATAAGGCGTGCCGTGTGGAAGAGAATTTGTGGCCGGATACGGTCCCCCGCCTTCGCGAAGTTGGCGCTGATAGAAAGCGTGAGCCCGCCCACGACCGCCATGCAGGTGGAGACGGATGCAGTAAGTCCAATTGCGAACGCCGTGCCGTATGTTACCTGTGTCGCCGTCACGAGGTTCACGATACCGAGCTTTTGGAGAACGATGAAGAGCGCGATAAAGGCGCCGGCGGCGGGTGCGGCAATTATAAAGTCGTGCCACCGCGCACCGTGCTTTTGCCGTTCTATCGAAACTGAATAGCCGTGGGGCGCGAGCATGGTGGTAAGTTCGTGCGCGAGCTCTGTGGGTTTTGCATCCCCAAAGTCACCCGTAACTTCGAGGGTGTGCGTGGCGAGTGATGCCCGTGCTTTTAGTATCCCCCGTACGCCCGTGAGTTCGCTTTCGGTTACAAGAACGCACGAGGCGCAGTGCATACCGCTTATATGGAATAGGTATGTTTTCATGGGTTTATATTTTTTTGGCTTTTAATCGAAGTGAGTTAGCGACCACAGAGACGGAGGAAAGCGCCATGGCCGCGCCAGCGAATACCGGTGAGAGCGTTAACCCGAAAGCGGGGTACAAGGCGCCCGCGGCAAGCGGAATACCTACTACGTTGTACGCGAACGCCCAAAAAAGATTTTGGCGGATACCGCGCATCGTGAGCCGCGAAAGACTAATTGCCTTTACGAGTTTGCTGATATCACCATGCAGGAGGGTGATGCCGGCCGTCTCGATTGCCACGTCCGTGCCCGTTCCCATGGCGATGCCGACGTTCGCCTGCGCGAGCGCTGGTGCGTCGTTTACGCCGTCCCCTACCATTGCGACAACGCGCCCTGCATTTTGCAACTCTTTTATTTTTTTAAGTTTTTCATCCGGAAGGACTTCGGCAATTACTTCGTCTATGCCGACCGCGCGTGCGATCGCCGCGGCAGTATTTTTGTTATCGCCGGTAAGCATGATGGTTTTTATGCCCATCTCGTGGAGGCTCTGCACTGCCTCAACTGCTTCTGCTTTTACGCTATCCGCAATCATTATAATTGCGAGTACCTCTTTTTCGTTTGCGAGTAGTAGTGGCGTTGATCCTTTTTGTGTTTCCGTTTCGATATGGCTCACGTCGAAAGAAATTGCCAGCTCGTTCATGAGAGCGGTATTGCCGGCAAAGTAGCGCGTGCCATTACTACTTCCCGTAAGTCCTTTGCCTTTTAAGGCTTCGAAATTCGTAACGTCTCGTAGCTGGATACCGTTCGTTTTCGCGTATTCCGTTATGGCGTGGGCTATCGGGTGTTCGGACTTCGCTTCGAGCGATGCGAGGATAGCGATTAATTCATTTTTTTCAACGTTCCCGTAGGTGCGGATATCCGTGAGCTCTGGCTTGCCTTTCGTGATGGTGCCGGTCTTATCCATGACGACGGTGTTTGCCTTGTGGAGCATCTCGAGCGTCGCCGCGTCTTTTATTAAGATGCCTTCTTCGGCGCCCTTACCCACACCCACGATTATCGCGGTTGGCGTTGCGAGCCCTAAGGCACAGGGGCAGGCAATAACGAGAACACCAACAAACGATGCGAGGCCGTACGAAAGTGCGAGCGCTGCGCCGAGTATGGGCGTCCCGATAATTATCCATGCGGCGAGCGATACGAAGGATATGCCGAGGACTATCGGCACAAAGACGCTGGAGATTTTATCCGCAAGTGCCTGAATGGGCGCGCGGCTCCCTTGCGCCTCTTGTACCATTTGGACGATACGCGCGAGCAGGGTTTCCTTGCCGACTTTCGTTGCTGTGAATATAAATGACCCGGTGGTGTTAATAGTGCCGGCAACGACCGCGTTGCCCATTTTCTTTTTTACGGGCATTGGTTCGCCGGTCACCATGGATTCGTCTACGAATGAAGCCCCTTCCGTAACCGTACCGTCTACAGGAATACGCGCTCCTGGTTTTACGATTATCATGTCGCCATGGACGACTTCGCCTACGGGTAGTTCCATTTCTTTGCCGTTGCGGATTACGAGCGCGGTTTTTGCTTGGAGGTTAAGTAATTTTTCGAGTGCTGCGCCGGTTTTTAATTTCGCGCGTGCTTCGAGATATTTGCCAAGAGTTATGAACGCGATGACGACGATGGTGACGTCGTAGTAGGTATGGTCCGTATCGATAAGGCCTTTAAGTGGCTCTTCGAATGCAGAGATAATAAAGCTGTAGAAGTACGCGACGGACGTGCCGATGCCGATAAGCGTATCCATGTTCGCCGCCCCGTAGCGCATGAAGCGCCACACGCCTAAAAGGTAGGGCGTACCGACGACGAAGAGCATGTAGGTCGCCATCAGGGGTAAGAGGTGGTGAAAAAGCTCTTTCGTGATTTCCGTGGGCGGGGCGACAAGGCCGAATGCGGCGAGTGCGTCCCACCCCATGACGAAAATACTAAAGAGGGTGAGTGGAATAGACGCAATAACCATGCGCCTCATGCCTGTAAGTTCCGCGAGCTTTTCTTGTTTCGATTGGCCGAGCCCTGTGTGTGATGCGTGTTCGTCCACGGACATACCCATAGACTCTGCCGTTTCGGTCTGCTGACTTGTAAGCGAATAACCAAGGTGTTCGATTGCCTTTGAGAGTGTGGCGCCATCCGTCTTCATTCCATCAAAAGATACTCGTGCCGTTTCGGTGGCATAGCTGACTTCCGCTGACGCTACGCCATCGATTTTTTTGAGCGTCTTTTCGATGATTGCCGAGCACGAGGCGCAATGCATACCTTTTACGGTGAATACAGCTTTCTGTTCCATAGTTATGCGGAAAGGTTATATATTTTTATAAGCTCGTCGATTGCCGCTTTCTTGTTTTCCTTCATGCGCGCCGTGACGCAGGTGTCGAGGTGGCCGGCGAGTAGTTCGCGCTTCGCAGTTTTTAAAAGGCCGATCACGCTATCAGCCTGTTGGATTATGAGGGGGCAGTAGCGGTCTTCCTCAATCATCGTCATGACTTTTGCAAGCGTTCCCTGTGCCTGCTTCGCGCATTTAAGGGATTTTATTTTGTTCGTTGGTATTGCTTTCATGGTGGTATATACCCCTACCATAGGGTAGGGTTTTCAGCGTGTCAAATAAAAACATCCCCGCTATTTTTCATGCGTCAATATGCCGGAGGATTACTCTTTTTTCTTGTGCATGCGCACCATACCGTGCGGCTCCATTTTGTACGTTATAATTTCGCCCGTCGCTACTTCTACGCTCGCTACGTCGTTTTCGTGGATATTCTCGATATGCTTCATAAGGGCGCGGATAGTGTTGCCGTGCCCGACGACGAGCACGTTCTTGCCTGCCGCAAGCTCCGGAAGGATTTCGCGCTTATAGTAGGGCACTGCGCGGTCATGTACGGCTTTCAGCGTTTCGCCGTCAGGGATCGGTACGTCCCAGCCACGACGGATTGCCGTAAAAGCTTCGTCGCCTATCTCCTCCTGTATCTGCCACTTGTTTTTGCCGGTGTAAACGCCGTAGTGGCGTTCGTTTAATTCGCGTGACTGTCGCGCGGGGATTTTTTTGCCGTACGCCTCTTCTATGCCCGCGAGCGTTTCGTGCGTGCGCTTTAAAAGCGAGGTGTGTGCGGAATGTATTTCGTGCCCGGTAAGTTTTGCTCCCGTCGCCTTCGCTTCCTCCATGCCTTTAATCGAAAGGGATATGTCGGTCCAGCCGGTCCACTGCCCCGTGCTGTTCCAAAGGGATTCACCGTGGCGTACGAAAAAGAGATGCGCGGTCATGTTAGGAAAAAAGCGCGGAAGGATATTGCGCGCGCCCGTCTAATTCTTCTTCGATGCGCAGAAGCTCGTTGTATTTTGCCACGCGGTCGGTGCGGCAGAGCGACCCCGTTTTTATTTGGCCGGCGCCCAAGGCGACTGCCAAGTGCGCAATAGTTGTGTCTTCGGTTTCGCCCGAGCGGTGCGAAATAATGGTGCGCCAGCCGGCGGCTTTCGCCATGCAGACCGTTTCTATGGTTTCCGTCAGTGTGCCGATTTGGTTGACCTTCACGAGCACGGCGTTCGCCGCCTTTTGTTCGATGCCTTTTTTAACAAACGCCGGATTAGTGACTAAGAGGTCGTCGCCTACGAGCTGGATGGGAAGCGCTTTCGTCATTTCTATCCACCCTGCCCAGTCGTCTTCGGCGAGGCCATCTTCTATCGAGATGATATGATGGCGTTCAATTAAGCCTTTATACCACGCGATCATTTCGCCGGAGGATAAGGTTTTGTTTTCGGTGGCGAGTTGGTACTTACCGTCTTTATATAATTCGGATGCCGCTACGTCGAGCGCAAGGCCGATATCTTTACCTAGTTCGTAGCCAGCTTTTAGGGCGGCTTCACCCACAAGCGTGAGCGCCTCTTCATTACCGTTCTTTACGGCCGGTGCGTAGCCACCTTCGTCCCCCACTGTTGTGCTATACCCTTTTTCGTTAAGGATTTTGCCGAGCGCGTGGAAGATGGTTGTGCCCATATGGAGCGCTTCGGAGAAGGACTTCGCGCCTATTGGCACCACCATAAACTCTTGAATGTCCGCCCCGCCCGCCGCGTGTTTACCGCCGTTAATAATATTCATCATCGGCATCGGCAAAAGGCGTGGGTCGGTAATGCCAACGAGTGCACCTACATAGCGAAAGAGCGAAACGCCTTTTGCTGCGGCCGCGGCTTTCGCCGTGGCGAGTGATACAGCTAAGATGGCGTTTGCGCCGAGCCGTGATTTATTAGCCGTGCCGTCAAGTGCAATAAGCGCCGTGTCGATTCCCTTTTGGTCGAAGCCGTTCATACCACGAAGGGCGTTTGCGATTTCAGTATTGATATGGCTGACGGCTTTAAGTACGCCCTTGCCGCCGTATATTTTTTTATCGCCGTCGCGTAATTCTATCGCTTCGTGGCTGCCAGTCGAGGCGCCACTCGGTACCGCCGCGCGGCCGATCGCGCCGTTTTCTAAAATAACGTCGGCCTCAACCGTAGGGTTGCCGCGCGAGTCCAGTATCTGCCTGCCTTTAATGGAAGTTATTTTCATAGGTATCGGAAATAGTACTCCTACCGCCTTGATTTGTGAAGAAAGAAAAAAGCGGCACGGGGAATTCCGTGCCGCTTCGGGTTTGCGTTTAGAAGGTGTTTGGGATTACGGTCTGCCGAATAGCGCCGTTTGTTCCCTAGTAACCCTGCTTTCCTCGGCGCGCATGTCGTTATCGATTAGTTCTTTTTCTCTCGCTACGAGCTCGATGAGACATTCGAGGATGAACGTAGCGATGCTCCTGAGAAAGGATTTGTTGAAATCCTCCGCTTCGAGTTTTTCGCTCATAAAGACTTCCCCTTCTCCCGTTTGCGGGATGATAATAATGGGTTCGAATCGGTATACGGTGTTTACGGGGTATGCGCCGGCTTCCCATTCTCCTGTTTCGATCGTGAACGTCCTTGCGTTGAAAGCGCGGAATGTTCCTCTTATGTAGCGACTATCCGGATGGTCTTCTGATGTTAGTTTGCCTACGTGGTGGAGTGTTGCGCGCACCAAGGGCGGCTGTAAAAGGCCGTTAAGTATCAGTTCGTGCGGCATCGAAAAATCCTTTCAGTTGGAGGTGTGCGGACGGGTAACGACGATAGATATATAACCTATTTTAGATGGTTTTGGCAAGTTAATTAATGAGGGGTAGGATTCGCCCCTCCTTCGCTAAAGCTCAGTCGAAATCTTCGTTTTTATAATCGTTCGCTTTGCGAACTCATTAAAAACTTCGACCTTCGGTTCGAATCCCACTCTTCACGATACCAATAAAAATACCCCGTCCGTGGGGTATTTTTATTGGTACTGCGGAGGGAGTGGGATTCGAACCCACGAGACCCTTGCGAGTCAGGGATTAGCAATCCCTTGCCTTAACCGCTAGGCTATCCCTCCTTTGCGGTATCGGTATCATATGCTTTTTCGGCGGCGTTTTCAATCTGAAAAATAATACGGCGGGAGGAGAGTCGTGGCTCGTTTGACTCTCCCCCGCCGTAAACGCGGCATCGTGCTACGTTATTTCTTTACTCAGCTTCCGCAAGTTGGAATTTGATGACGACGCTTAAGGCGTCCATAAGCGACATAGGTAAATCAAAGATCGCATTCCTTAATTCGTCGTATCCGGTTGCGACATTCAATTCAGAGATAAGCTCCATGGGTAGGTTCATGATTGCGTCCTGTAGGGCGGGGATTGCGTCCGCGTCGGATTTTGCGCGGACAATTAGGACGTGCAGGTTGGCGTAGACGAGATTAGCCTTTCCGATTTTCTCGGGGTCGATCTGAGCTGTAATAGCCAGATTCCGTACTTCGGAATAAATACGGATTGTCTCATGAATGCTTGACATGGCACCTCCTCGTTTCTTGGTGTCGCTCCTTCGTTTCAGGATGATTATGATGTGCGCCTACGTCGGCGCACTGCTAATTGCACAATGCGCTTTTTGCTATATACTGTCAAGCGTCTATGGCAATAGGTATTTTATCTAATATACGAAGCGCGCATAACGTGGGGTCTATGTTTCGTACGGCGGACGCCGCGGGTATCGAGCGGCTGTATTTGTGCGGCATAACGCCGTCTCCGGCGGACATGCTCGGCAGTGCGCGGAAGATGTTAGAAAAGACGGCGCTGGGGGCGGAAAAAACCGTGCCGTGGGAAAAGTACGCCCGCACGGCTGATTGCATTCGCAAGTTAAAAGCTGCGGGATATTTTATATGCGCCGTTGAGCTTACGCCGGATGCCGCCCCCTATTACGAGGCTGATTGCTTAAAAAACAATATGCACAAGCTCGCGTTCATTGTGGGGCATGAAGTAGATGGCCTGCCGAGGGTGATTATTAATAAGTGCGACGCCGTTATTAGTATTCCCATGCATGGCGCAAAGGAGTCGCTTAACGTCGCCGTCGCCTTTGGTATAATCGCTTTCGAAATAGCTAAAAATAAACTACGCTAGTATCGTAGTATCTATCCACTAACCACTACTCACTATCCACTTCGTCATGTTCGGCTTAGAGAAGATCGCATCAAAGATAGAGATCCCACCCGAGGGCGTGGGGGCGGATTTGGCTATCCCCTGCTTCCGCGAAAAGCCGGAAGATGTGGCGGAAAAAATTCGCGGGTTGAATAACCCGTTATTCGGTAGTGTCGTCGTTACCGGCCGGTACGTAAACATATCGTTTAATTTAAACGCGCTTACGGAGCATGTACTCCACGAGGTCATGACGAAGAAAGAGTCGTACGGATGGAATGCATCGGGCGCGGGTAAGACCGTCATGCTCGAATATTCCGCCCCCAACATTGCGAAGCCTATGCACATGGGCCATGCGCGCAACAATGCTATTGGTCACGCACTCGCAAATATCTATAAGGCAAATGGCTATACGGTAATTACTACGAACCACTTTGGCGACTGGGGCATGTCTTTAGCGAAGATTATGCTTGCATTCCAAAAGTGGGGTGATAGGAAAGCCTTTAAAAAAGACCCAATACGCACCTTGCTCGATTTATACGTGCGGATGACGAAAGAGATAAAGTCATCGCCAGAATTGGAAGACGAGGCGCGGGAGCTTTTCCGCAAGCTCGAGGGGGGTGATGTGGAGCTACGCGCCCTGTGGCAGGAGTTCCGCGATATAAGCGTAAAGAATTTTGAGCGGGTCTATGCCCTATTCGGCATTAACTTTGACTTATGGCACGGTGAGAGTTTTTATGAGACCTTTATAAAAGAAGCGGTGGACGAAGCGCTCGTAAAGGGCGCGGCGGCATACGGCGACCCCACTTCGCCCTCTGGGCTTCGCGGGGCGGGCCCCTTAACAACCATGGCTTCGTCGGGGCAGGGCCGGCCGGTAGTAGTCAATCTTGATAAGTTTGGCCTCCCCTCTTTCTTGCTCGTGAAGTCAGATGGCGCGTCGCTCTACAGCGCGCGCGACATCGCGGTTGGCCGCTGGCGGCTTAAGGAATATCCGCAGGCGGAAAAAATAATTTATGTGGTTGGCCACGAGCAGGAATTATATTTACGGCAGATTTTTAAAACCTTGGGGCTTATGGGTTATCCGGAGGAAAAGTTTAAGCACGTAAGTTACGGCGTAGTTACGATTAACGGCAAGAAAATTTCTACGCGTGAAGGCGGGATAGTCTTTTTAGAAGACGGTCTAAAGGAGGCGGTGGTAAAAACCAAGGGTATTAAGGAAGTGGGCGTGGGCGCTATTTTATACAACATGCTTTCTATGGGCCGTGAGCACGACATAGCCTTTTCGTGGGACGCGGCGCTCTCTATCCAAGGTAATAGCGCGCCCTACATCCAGTACGCATACGTGCGCGCCAAGGCTATTTTGGAAAAGGCGGGCGACGTTTCGGCGTCACTACCCACTAATCACTACCCACTAATCACTCCGTCGTCTCACGAAGCGCGTTTATTAAAGCGCATTGCGGAGTTTCCGCAGGCGGTACGGCAGGCATATTCGCTCGATGCGCCGCATATCATAGCGACATTCTTAAACGAGTTCGCGCAGGAGTTCAGCCGGTTTTACGACGCCGTGCCGGTGCTGGAAGTTGGCGAGGCTCGCGCCCTTCGCCTAGCGCTTGTTGTCGCCTCCGCCCAAGTGATCAAGAACGGCCTGTGGCTTTTGGGTATTGAGGTGCCGGAGCGGATGTGAAAAGTCCTACGGACTTTTCATCCTCCGAAGCTTTAGCGAAGGAGGATTCTTTTGTATTGTTGTATACTGTGGGGAATGGATGAATACGCGTTTTTTGAAACCTTGCGCGCTAAGGGTGTTGCCGTTGCCCCGTTTGCAACTGCGCTCGAAGATGTGGGTGCTCTCGGAATCCCCGCAGTCGTCGTTGTCCGTAACGCGGGCGTACCTGCCGTGCGCACGATGGTCGCGAAATATGGCGACGTGGTGCCGGCAATTGCGGTTGCTGTGCGTGCCGGAAGGTTTTTTATGCAGAAGCACATTACAGGGCACGAGGTCGCTTGCGGAGTAATACGGAGCGGCCGAAAAATTCTCCCGCTTGTGCCGGTGGACGCTATCCCCCGCCCGCTTCATGAAAGCGGTGCGTGGTATATGCCGATAGCTACGCAGGACGCGGTGCAGGCGTTAGCTAATGCGGCGTATAGTGCCATAGGCGCCAAAGGACATTCGTGCGTGCGGATGGTGGTCGACGGTTCCACTCCCTACGTTACGGGCGTGGATATTAATCCCTCGCTCGCGCACACGAGCCTTTTTATGCGCAGCGCATTACTTGCCGGTTTAACCCTTGATGAAATTAACGAGTCTGTCGGCTCGTTCTATCCACTAACCACTATCCACTAACCACTCTGTATATGATCAGCTGGATGTCGCCGGAATTCCATTATCACGAAAAGGATGAAGCGTGGCCGCTATTTGTGGCGCTCGCAGGGGCCGTAATCGCCGCATACGCCTTATGGCAGAATAACTTTTTATTCTTCGTTTTCACCCTTATCGCCACGGGGCTCGTTATTACGTGGGGCACGCGCAAACCGCGCCACTTCGAGTTTGAGATTAACGATACGGGGCTCGTGATAGACGGCACAATGCACCGCTACCGCGAGTTTACGAGCTTTGCTTTATCTGATAACTCCCTCCATTTCATGCCGAAGAGCTCTATTCGCCCCCGCTTGGAGATAATCGTGCCGCCGTCCCGCGAACGCGCAATTCGCGAGCATCTCTTGGATTTTCTGCACGAAACGGAGTATACTGAATCGTTCGTAGAGGCGTTAGGCCACTGGCTCCGCTTCTAAAGTCCTCATAGCTCAACGGATAGAGTGCTTCCCTGCGAAGGAAGCGATTGTGGTTCGATTCCACATGAGGACACAAAAGGAATTGATTTTATAGCCGAAAAACGATACTATAATCCTTGTGTAGTGCGAGTATAGTACAATGGTAGTACGTTTGGTTGCCAATCAAAATACACGGGTTCGATTCCCGTTACTCGCTCAAACTGGCAAAAAAAGACTACGTTAACAGCGTAGTCTTTTTTTGCCAGCATGGGACGGATACGGGAATCGAACCCGAAGGGCGAGAGTTTTTAATGAGCTCGCATAGCGAGCGATTATAAAAACCGATGTTTCGACCCCTTTAGGGGGAGAGGCGATTCCCGTTACTCGCTCAAAATAATAGCCGCGGATGGGTGTCCGCGGCTATTGGTTTGCTTTTAGTCTCTTTTCGCCATTTTCTCGGCAGCGCGATTTACGAGTTCTCTCGTAACTGCCGCATTGCTTAAGCCGGCGTTTCCGGCGGCAAAGCTACGTCGTTGCTCTTCTTTTTGTTCCGGCGTTGGTCGGGCATTGCGCGCCTCTTCGATGAGCTATTAAAGCCGTTTTGTCATAAAAAGATCCTTTTATTCGAGTTCATAGGGCTAGTGAATATGATGCTGTATCGCTTTTTATGCGTCAATTTCTAATAACTTGACAAAACCACACTAATATAGTACTATAATAATAGTATCCGCGGTGTGCGGATTTTCAAGGGAATAGTCCTAAAAACCAAGGAGTCAGGTCATGAATCGTTTGGAAAAAGCTTTGTGGTGGATCGCTGTTATTGCGATCTGCATCATGTTCCTCTTTTGCGGAGTTGGTATGAATGCCGTGGACGAATGGTTCGTTAATGACTCACAGTCCATCGCGCCGCAGAAAGCGAGCTTACTTGCATCACTCGCCGGAGCATTCGCGATATGCGCTACCCTTTGGATGACTGGAACGCTTGCGAATCGCATGTTCGAGGGTATGCGTAATCGCGATCCGGATTTCGCGTATGACTTCGATGGGGATGCTGCATTCCCCGACTCCCCCACAAAGCCGCGCTAAGCGCAAAAAAAAGACCGCATTGGAAGCAATTCCAGTGCGGTCTCTTATTTTTTAATCCTGAAAAACTTCAATTTGCCTATCTGTAGCACCGCGCTGTCTTTAATCGTAATGGGCGCTTCTGTCTGCATAACCGTTACTCCGTCGATCTTCACGCCTCCCTGCTCGACGAGTCGCCGCGCCTCTGCCTTGCTTTTAACTTCTGCTAAGAGGAGTAGGTCGATGATTTTTATCTCGCTGTCCGTTATGTAGAGCTCCGGCATATCTGCCGGCATTTCTTTTTTTCCGTGCACGTTTATAAATTCCCGTTCGGCATCCTCCCCTGCTTTCGCCCCGTGATATCCCGTGACGATGGTGCGGGCAAGAAGAGCCTTTGCATCGCGGGGTTTCATGGCCTGCCCTGAGTCGGATCGAAGGGGCATTTGAATATCAGTTAAAAGCGCAAAGTACTTAGGCATAAGGCCATCCGGCAGGGACATAATTTTCCCGAACATGTCTTCGGGCGCGTCGTTCAGTGCTATATAGTTACCGAGACTCTTAGACATTTTGTGTTCCCCATCAGTCCCCTCGATAAGCGGAAGCGTCATAACATCTTGCTCGGGTGTATTGAACGCGCGCTGTACGCGCCTACCCATCAGCATATTAAACGTCTGGTCTGTCCCCCCGAGTTCTACATCCGCTTGTACGGCAACGGAGTCATATCCTTGGAGTAGTGGATACATTATTTCGAGCATGCTTATGTCTATATCCTCCCCCATTCGTTTTTTAAAGTCCGCGCGATGCAGCACCTGCTGAATGCTTACCTTGCCCATGAGCTCAATAAGTTTAGGGAGGGATTCGCTCAGCCATTCGCTGTTGTGCCGTATCTCAACGGTTTTTATATCAAGAATTGCACCCGCTTCCGCGAGGTACGTATCGAGATTAGTTTTTACTTGTTCTTTAGTGAGTGTCGGGCGGGTGGTTGATTTGCCCGTGGGGTCACCTATCATGGCGGTAAAGTCCCCTATGATAAGCACTGCCTGATGCCCTGCGTCTTGAAAGGCGCGGAGTTTACGTAGGATTACTGCGTGCCCTAGGTGTAAATCGGGTGCGGTGGGGTCGATGCCGAATTTTACGCGTAATTTCTCGCCGGAGGCGAGCGCCTTTTCAAGGTGTGCCTTATCGGCAATATCTACGGCGTTTGCGAGGATATTTACGTTAGTCATTTATAAAAGCGCGATAAGGGTTACAATCGCCGTAAGAATACCCATCATGATGGGTGGGAAGGCGGTAAAAAGATGCGCCGCAAAAAACCCGAGAGTATTAATAGCGAGGCCGACAATGAGGATGTGCTTCGTATTGCGGTGGAAGTCGTGCTTAATATGGCGGAAGAAGCGACGCGCGATAATGGATCCAAAGGTAAATACGGCAAGCGCCATATTGAGCGACCATAGGGCAAACGCGGCGGAAGATGCCTGCCCGAGCATACTTATAAGGAGCGCCACACATCCGGCAAGCGCCGCTAGTATAAATGATTTTTTACGCGTGTGGTGTATGTAATTCCTTTCGTAGGTTGCGAGCCCTAGAAGTACCATAAACCCCGTAAGGGCTATGATGAAGACGTATGTTGGCAGCGTAAGTAGTGGTAAAAAGTTTTGCGCGGCAGTAAAAAGCGCGAGCGTCCCGAAGGCGCTTACGAAGAAAGCGTATTCGAAAAAGTTAAAGCGCATTATTTACGGTTTTCGATTATTGCGTCGATAACTCCGTAGTCTTTCGCTTCCGGGGCAGATAGGTAGAAGTCGCGGTCAGTATCCTTTTCAATTTTAGATAGCGTTTGCCCTGTGTGCTTTACGAGAATCTTATTTAAGCGGTCCTTGATCTTTAATATCTGGCGGGCGGTGATTTCTATTTCGCTTGCCTGCCCCTGCGCGCCGCCCATTACTTGGTGTAAGAGTATTTCAGAATTGGGCAACGAAAAGCGCTTGCCTTTGGTACCGGCTGCAAGCAGTACCGCACCCATGGATGCGGCGATTCCCACGCACACGGTCGAAACGTGGGGTTTCACGTATTGCATGGTGTCGTATATCGCGAGGCCGGCGCTCACCGATCCACCGGGGGTGTTTATGTAGATCGTAATGTCTTTCTTTGAGTCCTCGTTTTCAAGGAATAATAGTTGTGCAATTACGGTGTTTGCTAACGCGTCCGTTACGGGGCCGGAAAGGAAGATAATGCGTTCTTTAAGAAGGCGTGAGTAAATGTCGTACGCACGCTCCCCTTGCGAGGACTTTTCGATAACCGTTGGGATGAGGTAGTTATTCATTATTTTTTGAGAATATAGTCGTAGACTTTCTTTTGCTGGAGTCTCTCGTAAATATAACCATGCATTTTTTTTGCGTCAATTGGGCCGTTCTCTCGATGGCTGGCGCCCGCACCGTATTTCGCAATCTCTGTTTGGATTTCTTCCTCTGTTGGGCGAATACCGACTTTATCTGCGATAGCGTAGATCACGAGGTGCATCGCAATCTTTTGCTTTGCAATTTCTTCCGTCATCTCCTTGTCCTGCTCGCGGATCTTTTCTATCATCGGTAGCGGTATATCTATTACCGCTTTTTTTACTGCCGCTTCGAGCGCGGCGATGCATGTAGCTTCTTCTTCGTGATGGGCTTTTTCTTCGCGGATGCCACCTATGATGCTTTCTTTCAGCTCGGCGAGTGTTTTAAACTTTCCGGCTTTTTCGGCGAACGCGTCGTCCAATTCCGGTAGGATTTGGTCGTACACCTTATTTATAGTGACATTGAAATCAACGTCCTTACTCCGCAGTTCTTCGTTCCAGTAGTCGGCAGGGCCTGTTATGGAAAACGCCACCGTCTCCCCTACCTTCTTGCCTATCAATTTATCTTCGAATCCCGCCATAAAGCGACCCTTGCCGACGACGAAGCGGTCGTCGTGCGCCTCTTTTGCGAACGAACTTTTTACCGTGATTTCGATTACGTGGCCGAGTTGAATCCCTTCAGCGGTCTCCTTTTTTTCCGCGCGGGCGTTCTGAAGCCACGCAAGCGCCTCTTTCGCCTCATCTTCCTTCACGGTTATTTTCTCCTTTTTCTTTTCGAGTGTTCCACGCTCCTTTTCTGCGATTACGTCGAACCCTTCTATGTTTACTTCGGGGAAAATCGAAAACTTCGCGATATATGAGAAAGATTTATCCGTATCTTTTATTTCGATAACGGGGCGGTCGATGATAGTCCACGCATTTTTTTCTGCCTCGTCCGTAAGTGTTGTTTTTATTGCGCGCTCAGCAGCGTCGTCGAAAAGGCGTTTAGGGTCGATTACCCCGTTTACTACGTCGTCCGGGGCCATACCCTTACGGAAGCCCTTGATTTCAATACCCGCCTTCGCCGCTTGGAAGGCGCGCGCGTAGTAGTCCTTGAATTCCGTCAGGTCTATGTCGACCGTAAGTTCCACGGCAGACGCTGGTAGTTTTTTAAACGTTGATTTCATGATGCGTCGTATTAATTCATCCCCTTCCTGATTTCCTCGATGGCGGCATCCTTACCTAAGAAGTTTTTTACTTTGACCCATTTTCCTTTTTCCAAGTTTTTGTAGGTTTCAAAGAAATGCTTGATTTTATTTTTCGTATGTTCGCTTACATCCGCGATATCGTTTACATCCGCATAGTGCGCATCCGTTTTTATGACCGGAACAGCGAGGATTTTATTGTCCATGCCGGCCTCGTCTTCCATCTCGAGCATGCCGATGGGCCGTGCGCGCACGACCGAGCCGGGGGTCACGGGTAACGACGATATTAAAAGTACGTCGACGGCGTCGCCGTCGTCAGCGTGCGTCTGTGGCACGAAGCCGTAGTTAAAGGGGTAGCTCATCGCGGTGTGGAGGAAGCGGTCGACGAATAAAAATCCCGAGTCTTTATCGACTTCGTACTTGATGGATGACCCCTGCGGAATCTCCACGAAGACGTTTATTTCTTCCGGCGCGTTATCCCCTGCGGTTAATTTCATCATGTCCATATTTTTATTAGTGAAAAGTGGTTAGTGGGTAGTGAATAGATTACGACTCCGACTCCGTTTTCGTTTCGGTAGGCGTTTCGATTGCTGGTTCTGCGCCTTCCGCCTGCGGTGCTTCTTCGTCTTTTAATACCGCAGTTTCGGGTGAGGACTCGGCGCGGATATCTATCTTCCAGCCGGTCAGCCGGTGCGCCAAGCGCACGTTCTGGCCGCCCTTACCGATAGCGAGCGAAAGCTGGTCGTCAGGGATAAAGGCGCGGGCTTCGCGACGCGGTAGGATTTCCACGCGAGCAACCTTCGCGGGTGACAAGGCGTGCGCGATGAAGTCCGCGGGGTCTTCCGAAAATTCTATGATGTCTATTTTCTCTTGGCCGAGCTCGCCCGATACTGCCATTACGCGTGTGCCACGCTGGCCAACGCAGCAGCCCACGGGGTCAACGCCCTTCATGTGGGATACTACGGCGATCTTCGTGCGGTTGCCGGCTTCGCGAGCAATTGCTCGGATTTCTACCGAGCCGTCGGCGATTTCAGGCGACTCAAGCGCGAAGAGTTTTATGACAAGGCGCGGGTGCGCGCGTGAAAGAATTATACCGGGACCCTTCGTGTCGTTCTGGATCGCCGTCACGTAAAATTTCATGCGGTCGCCGATGCGGTAGTGCTCGCCGGGGATAGATTCGTTGTAGAACATAATGCCCGTCGCGCGGCCGATGTCGACGTACGTCGTCCCCCGCTCAAAGCGCTGTATGACGCCGTTCACTATTTCACCTTCCTTATTTTTAAACTCGGACATGATCGAGTCGCGCTCTGCTTCGCGGAGTTTTTGTAAGATATTTTGCTTGGCGGTTTGCGACGCAATACGGCCGAAATCTATTTTAGTTTCGAGGGGGAATTCTAACTCTTCGCCGAGTAGTACGTCCGCTTTAATCTTCTGCGCTTCGTTAATGAGGATGTAGCGGTCAGGGTTGTAGCGCGGCAGCTTACCCTCTTCGAGTACGGGCTCCGGCGCTTCGTACCGCGAGGTGCGATAGTCCTGTTCCACGGGTGCAGCAGCGGCCGCAATTTCATCCGCCGAGGGCGGGGTCATGTCTACCGTCGTTTCGTCGGCTACCGTTTTAATTTGAGCGAAGGTGACGTTGCCGGTTTTCAAATCAAATTTTGCGCGCACGACTTCTCCCCTCTTTTCGTATTCTTTTTTGTATGCGGCGGCGAGCGCGGCTTCAACAGCCTCGACAACTTTGCCGGTTTCTATGTGCTTTTCTTCCGCGAGCTGCTCGATGGCGCGCGCGATTACTTTCAGGTCGAACATATTCTTTTTAGTTAGTGGTTAGTTTGTAGTGGGTAGTGAGTAGACCGTCGGACGAGATGGCATTATTAAAAATAAAAATAGCTACCCCACGGGCAGCCAAATCGGTCAGATCTCTTAAGAAGAAGTATATTATTTTACCCCATTCTTGTCAAGTTCGATTAGATGTTTTCGTAGTGCCGAATATCCGTTGCCATATCCCCGTCGAGGTCTATCGCGATTACGTCTATCCGCCATCCCTTAGCTGAAAGTCTGGGGTTTGCGTTCGCATATGCCAAGGCCGCGCGCTTGGTTTTCATTACTTTGGCGGCCGTCATATTAGCTTCGGGTGTAAAGGCGCCTCCGCCCGCCCCCATTGCCTTAACTTCTACGAATACGAGCGTGCCATCCCCCGCCTTCGCTATTATGTCGAGTTCACCCCACATCTTGCGGTGCTGGCGCTCGATTATCGTATGGCCTTTTGCGATAAGGTATTCCGCGGCTAGCTCCTCTCCCCTGTTTCCGCATTTTTGCTTGGGAGTCATACTCATGCGATCGATTATATCACTCGTAGAGAGTTTACCGGTAAACACCATGAAATATGTTTTATTACCCATGCTCGCATAAGGCGAAGCTGTTGCGATGCTTTGACAGATGACTTGCGGAGCAAGCTCTTATGGGAGCAAAGGCCCCCTGATTCTTCGCGCTAAAGCGTGATGAGGCTTTTACAAATTGTTTACCAGTAAACAAATTTTTATGGAAATTATTAAATATACATTTTGATAATTTTAGGTAAAAACTTTTATCAATAAGCGTATTAGATTGTTTTACAAAATAATATGTTTCACACTGTTAAAAAAAGTAAGTTAAAAATATTTTTTGTAAAACAATCGGACGGGTAATTGATTGCTATGTTTTTCGAGTGTTAAACAAATTTTTGTAAAACAATATGTTTAACACTTTTGTAAAACACTTAAAGTTTTTTACAAATGTTGTTTAACAGGGGAGTATGAAACAAGAAAAAGAACCGAATGACTTTCGGTTCCTATTGGGTTGGCGGTGGGGTTAGCGAATGATCGGTTTAAGATTTTCATTCAGTGTCCGACCGAGGCGCGTTCCGTGGCAGATGATTCCATCGCCATCGGGGTCTATAAAGCGGGCTATGCGCGCCATGCGCTCAATCCATCTTCTATGACAGAGTCCTTTGTAGGTTGGTGGTGTTACAGGAATGATTTCGACATCGGTAAGTCCGTAGGTCGCATACATTTTCTTAAGGCGGGGGACATGGAAGTCCCACGCCACGGCCTGTAGGGGTGCTTTCGGGCTAATATTTAGTCTTGTGAGTATCCCTTTGAGGTGAATTAGCTCCTCCCACGTGTCTCGTGGTGGCATCTCTTCATCGAGGGATTTGAAGCACCATTTCGTGATAATCCGCTTCGGGCTCATGCCGGTAGTAATGAGGTAGGTCATCATCGCATCGGCTATGGTGTATGTTCCCGCTTCTTTTAGGTGCCAGCCGCCAAGGATGATGACGCGTACATCGCTATTCATCTCCCATAGTCTTTTAGTGGCTTCGCATACGGCGTGCGACAGGGGACTAAGGCGTCCGTTTTCGTAAACTTCATATCCGTGGACGAAGACAATAGTGGGGTGTTTCTCCGTAGTAATGGAAAAGTCGCTCATGAATAAACCTCCTTTTTAGTATTTAGTTATTGGGGTGCTAACGGGGGAGAGTATAGCAGATAGGATTGTCGTCGTCACTCCGTTTCGCTCCGACACAATTTTGAAATTTTAACCTCATACTATTCGGGATAAATTTCAAAACCGAAAATCAAAAAACCCGCCACGGCTCCTTGAGGTGGGGGCTGGGGCGGGTTGTGTTGAGGGGGGTGATTAGGCGGATCGGCTTATAATCGTCGATCGTTCCAGTTACTCTTTTGCTTTTCATCATCTGTTGTTGGTCGTGGGTCTGGCCCACGTGGGCTTGCGCAGATGTTTGACCCAGTAATTACAACGGGCTTTTCATCGAGAGATGATTTGTGGAATTGAGGCATATCCGTGCTCCTGATGATGAGAAAATTTTTATTGAGGGCTGTTGTTATGTATATCGGTTGGGTAGGGGAGTGTCAATTGTCTCTCTGTGTTTTATTTGCTATATTCACCCCAACGGGCGCCTAGCTCAGTGGTAGAGCGCTTCTTTTACACAGAAGATGTCGGGGGTTCGATTCCCTTGGCGCCCACCAATAATAAAACCCCTGGTTCAGGGGTTTTATTATTGGTGATTGCACTAGGGGGGATCGAACTCGGAGGCGACTTAGGAATTTATCCCGAATGCAATGAGGTTAAAATTCCGTAAGGAGCGTCCGAGGGAAGCGCAGCGACGAGGTCGATTCATCTGCCGTAAACCGACTATAAAAACGGGGTGTCTCGACCGAGTTTTTACGAGGAAGAGGCGATTCCCTTGGTTTCTTGTCGGTACGTGATGTTTGCATAAAACTTGACAAATCGTTAAATAAAGGTATATATTAATAATTAGTCAGACAGTGCGCGTGCGGCATAGCGTTTGCCGTCTCACTGTCGGTTCTAGGCATCGTAATAGGGTTTTGATTATGGAGCGTTCAAGGATGAGTCCGCATGGAAGAGGATTGACATTAGTGTTTGTCAGTCCGGAGCATCTCAACAATCTAGTGGAAGGCGGGCATGTGCGTTCGCTTTCTGGCTACATCGGTCCCGATCGGAATTGGGAGCTGGAGGATCTGGAAAATAGAAGGGAGGGTTTCAGTGACCGTGAAGCCGAAACACCTTTCGAAGAATCAGGCGCGTACGGCGATTTCGCTGGCGTTTTCGGACCTGATGTGGGCAGTTATGCGGACGATCCAACCGATGATCTCCTGCATCGGATCGGGGCGTTAAGTAATGGAGGGAAGCGGTAACGAGTGTCCTTCCCGCAACAGCAAAAGTCCGCGGCACGAGCGTTTCGTGTCCGCGGCTTTATTTTGCTTTTTTGTGGGCCAGGATGGATTCGAACCATCGATCCTCGAGGTATAAGCTCGATGCTTTAGGCCTCTAAGCTACTGGCCCCACTTATCCACCTAATCTACTACCAATGCTCGCGTAAGGCAAAGCCGATGCGAGCTTTGACAGATGACTTGCGGGGCAAGCTCTTCTGAGGGCAAGGGTCCTCTGATGCCCCACGCCTTAGCGTGGGGAGACTTTTACGGCAGGGGAGGGGGACGGACGGGTCAATTCCGCGTTACGCCAAAAGCGGCTTCAGCTTAAACGGCGCGATGACCGCGTTGAATTCTTCTTGCTCCAAAACTTCTTTTTCGAGTAGGGCTTTGGCGACGGCTTCGAGTGCCTTTTTGCGCGTGCTGATAATTTTCTTAGCCGTGGCATAGCCGCGAGCAATGAAACTACGTACTTCTTCGTCAATCTGCGTCGCCATTGTTTCGGAATAGTTTTTGTCGCCACCGAATTCGCGGCCGAGCATAATCATGTCGGTGCTCTTGCCGAAGGTTATTGGGCCAAGCTTTTCGCTCATGCCGTAGTGGGTCACGAGCCGGCGCGCGAGGTCAGAAACTTTTTGTAGGTCATTACTGGCGCCCGTAGACATTTCGCCAAACATCGCCTCTTCGGCAGCATAGCCGCCGAGCATCATTGCTAAGTCCGCCATGAACTGCGAGCGCGTGCGTAGGTGTTCGTCTTCTAGGGGGAGCTTCATGGTGTAACCGCCCGCGTAGCCGCGACTTACAATAGATACCTTATGCACAGGGTCGGAGTTCTTAAGGCTTGCGGCGACTAAAGCGTGGCCGGCTTCATGGTACGCGGTTATCTCGCGTTCTTTCGCCGATACCGCCTTACCGCGGCGTTCGGGGCCCATTAAAACCTTTTCGATTGAGTTATAGATATCGCTTTGTAGTACCGATTGGCGGTTATTGCGCGCCGCATATATTGCCGCTTCGTTCATGAGGTTTGCGAGGTCAGCGCCGGAGAATCCGGGGGTTCTCGTCGCAACCTTCCGCAGGTCTGCCGTTTTTTCAAGCGGCTTGTCCTTACTGTGGATTTTTAAAATTGCTTCGCGGTCGTTTATGTCGGGATTATCGAGGGTGATACGGCGGTCGAACCTGCCAGGGCGGAGTAATGCTTCATCCAAAACGTCTGCGCGGTTAGTAGCTGCTAAGACGATTACTTGTGTGTCGCGCTCGAAGCCGTCCATCTCAACAAGTATTTGGTTAAGCGTTTGTTCGCGTTCGTCATGCCCGCCGCCCATGCCCGTACCACGCTGGCGGCCGATAGCATCTATTTCATCTATGAATAAAATGGACGGCGCAGATTTCTTTGCCGTTGCGAACGCATCGCGCGTGCGGCTTGCGCCCACACCCACAAACATCTCTACGAATTCAGACGCCGAGATATGAAAGAAGGGGACGTTGCTTTCGCCTGCAACCGCGCGCGCAAGTAACGTTTTTCCCGTTCCCGGCGCGCCCATTAAAAGCACGCCGCGGGGGATACGCGCACCCATATCGATGAATTTCTTCGGGTTCTTTAAAAAGTCCACGATCTCTTCGAGTTCCTGCTTCGTCTCTTTGAGGCCTGCTACATCCTTAAAGGTCACGCTATCCTTGTCGCTCGCGAAAAGTTTGACGCTCGCCTTACCGAATGAGAAAGCTTGGCTTTGCCCGCCTTTTGCTTGGCGGAAGATAAACCAGAAAATGGCGATCATGGCGATAACAGGGAGGAGTGTGGGGATTAATACGCTTGCCCAAAACCTACCGCCGGTACGGTCTTCGACAGTAATTGGCACCGCCTGTAATGCCGCCGTTTCTACGCCGTAGTTTTTAAGCGTTTCCGTAAGTCCCGCCTCGCCCTCTTTTTGCGCGGTCATAACCGTCTTATCAGTAAGGGTAATATCTAGGGTATCGTCGTGCACGATGATCGAGGCGACTTCGCCTGTATTTATTTTTGCTACGAGCTCATTTAGCGAAAGTGCCTTAGGGGCGGCGCCATAGTCGGCGATAAGTGAGAAGACGAACGAGAACGCGACAAGCGCGAGTATTGTCCATGCGATGTTTTTGTAGAGTAGTTTCATGTATTTATTGATAGCTCTAAGGAATAGAGCATATCACGCTTTTTGGGTTATATTCAAACCATGCAGGCACGGGCGATGCTTAAGGAATATCTTGATTATTTGGAGGTCGAGCGGGGGAGGGCGGTTGCCACGCGGCGCGCCTACGCCCACTACCTCGAGCGTTTTTTTGCGGCCGTAAACATTTTAGCGATTACGGATATTACGGAACAGTGCATCCGGGATTTTCGGCTTCAGCTTGCGCGCGAGGATTTAAAAAAAGCGACACAGAGTCAGTACGTGATTGCCCTGCGTAGTTTTTTAAAATATTTAGCGAAGCGCGGTCACGAAACGGTGCCGCCAGAGCGCATCGAGCTCCTAAAGGCGCCGGCGCGGCAGGTAGAAATTATCAGTCATGCGGAGCTGGAACGCCTGATGGGCGCGCCGGATTGTTCGACGCTCGCGGGTATGCGTGACAAAGCCATGCTCGAGCTGTTCTTCTCGACCGGTTTGCGGCTTTCGGAATTATGCGCACTCGACCGCTTTATCGATTTAAAAAAAGGCGAGCTTACGGTGCGGGGGAAGGGGGATAGGGTGCGGCTCGTGTTTTTATCGCCCACGGCATGCAAAGCGATAACGGCGTATATGGACCGGCGTACGGACGTAGAGACCCCGTTATTCGTGAGTATCCTGAAAGGAAAGATTATCGGCCGCATAACGCCACGCGCCGTTGAGCGCATGCTAGGGCGGTGCGGCACAGAAGCGGGGATTATAGGTAAAAAGCTTTCGCCACATACCCTACGCCATTGCTTCGCCACGGATTTATTAGCGAATGGCGCGGACATCCGCTCGGTTCAAGAAATGTTAGGGCACGCCTCAATCGTCACTACGCAAATTTACACCCACGTCACGAATCAGCACCTCCGTGAAGTGTACAAAGCATTCCACGGCAAACGGCGGACGGAGGAGTAGTAAAAATTATTTTATCTCCACTATTTTCCCATTCTTCACCTCCTTCACGTGCAAAGCTCGATGTGCGTTACCATCCTTATCGAACGTTGCTTCGCCGGCTTCGCCCGAGAACATCGTCATAAGAGCAAGGGCGTTTTGGAGTGTGTAGCCGGTTACGGGGGTTTTGCCGTCATACGCGCGGGCGAGCCCGAGCGCTAAGAAGCGCAGGCCGTCGAAGGCTTCGGCGCTCCAGCGGAGCGGGTCGTGCCCGTACTTCTTTTGTGTGAGCTCTGTGAACTTTACGGTCGGCACGCCATTAGTGCTTGTCATTACAGCGCCTTCCATGGCGGCGGTCGAAGCGGCGAGTACCATAGGGTCATCGAAACAGAGCGATCCCAAGAGCTGACCTTTATAGCCGAGTTCGCGGACTTGCTTTGTTATAATCGCGCAGTCGCGCTGGAGCCCCATTACGGTAATAGCCGCGGGTTTACCGGCGATGAGTTTTTTGAGTGCAGTACGGAAATCCGTCGTGTCCGCGTTGAAGACTTCAGTGCCAGTAATCACACCGCCTTTGGTTTTAAATTCCTTGAGGAATGAATCGTGATATTCAACTACGCCGTCGTTGTATTGAGCGAAGATTGTTCCGGTTGTCATGAGCCCGCGCTTGATAGCCTCGCCTGCAAGTACCGTGCCGATCGGCGCGCCGATGTCGTCGTTTTTAAATACGTAGGGGCCGGCGGTGTTGAGCTTTGTTGAAAGCGACGCCATGGTAAGCAAAACAGTTTTCGTTTCTTCGGCGATCGGGGCAACGGAAAGCGAAATAGGGGAGAGCGCGGTTATGAGAGCGACTACGTTATTCTTACTCGTGAGCTTACGTGCGGCGGCAGGCGCATTCTTTACGTCGCTCTGCGTGTCTTCGTATATGAGGTTGATATGTATGCCGAAGCGGGCGGTGTTGTTGATGCCGTCGGCAGATAAGTCTAAGCCCTCCTTAATGCCTTCACCGTACGCTGCCTGCGCGCCCGTGAGGGGGATGATGACGCCGATGCTCACTGATTCTTTTTTCATCGGCTCCGTGCTTACGGTAGATGAGGCTGTTGAAGTGGCGGTGATGTCACCCTTCGTAACTGCCGGCGGTAACGTCGGTTTTTGTGTATATGCGTAATAGCCGCTACCTGCGGCGGCGATAACTAATAATCCGATAACATATTTTTTAATTGCCATATCCCCTTATATAAGGGGATTAGGGCGGGGGAGTCAATTTTTTCTGCATCGCGAGGTAGGAGTGCCCTCCTTCGCATAAAGCTATGGAGGACACTCCTACGCTCTAAACAAAAATACGCCTATAGGCGTATTTTTGACCTTCGTTGTGCTGTGCACTCCGAAGCTTTAGCGTAGGAGTGGACGGGGGGGGACTTGAACCCCCATACCTTGCGGTGCCAGCTCCTAAAGCTGGTGCGTCTGCCATTTCGCCACCCGTCCGCAATACATTGACAATATTATATGGATATTGTACGCTAATAATAGCAGATTGAATTACTAATCTCAATTCTCAAACGCCTTTCGGGGTAAGGAGTGTATATCATGATTCGAAAGTTTTTTTCTTGGCTTGCGCGGATTTTCGTATCCCTATCTCTACCAAGTATCGTAAATCCAGTGGAAAAAATTGATACGGAGGGCAGTGCTTCTGTCCTACTCGTTATGCGGAAGGGGAAGCCGTTGCCGCAGATGCAGTTGGATGCTCCTGATACCCGCCCGTTCTGGAAAAAGTTGAGCGACCGGAGAAATAAGCGTGCATTCCTTCGTAAGAAGGGGCGCAAAAGCAGTAAGGCGTGGCGAAGACCATAGTTCGTAGATCGGGGAAGTAATTATGAGTATTGTTTGGCAGGGGCGGTTTGAAACCGCAAAGACAGTTTGTTTTTGGCTCGTGGTGTGCTTTGTGGGATTTTGGTCTTGTGTTGGGTTTTTTGGCAACGGACGTGATCATGATCACAACGAGCCATTTAATCCGCATAAGGTGTCGCAACTGCCGCGGGTTCCGCAGCGGCCGGCATGGGCTGCGCCGCAAAAGCCTGTATGGCAATGGCAGCAGGATTCGATACAAGATGAGCTGCCTGCGCCAGTATCAGTTCCGGTGCGGCGCGTAATCCGCTTGCCGTCGTGGGATGAAGGGTGGGAGCCGTATGCGACGTGGCATGCAAAGCAGCAATGCCAAGTAGATCGGCCGCAGTAAGCCAGGGAGTATGAGATTCGAAGCCAAAACGAAAGCCCGACATGTATGTCGGGCTTTTTTTCGTTCTATTCACTAGTCCCTACTCACTGTTCACTTCGTCTAGAGCCAGCACGCCGGCCCGTTCGATTGGGTGATGAAACAGATGAGGGGGATGACGCTAAAAGCGAGTATAGCTACTGCGACGCCGATAGCGGCATTAAGGAGCATTTTACCACCGCCTGCAATATCTCCGGTTACCATTGCATAGGCTCCGCGGAGGAAAAAGAAAAGGGCGACAAGAAAGATGCCGACCTGCATGTAGCCCAAGAGGGTATTGATAATGCCGAGAATAGATTGGAAGCTATTTATTTGTAATCCGCGCGTTTGGCCGTAGTAGCTGCCGCCTGTTGTAAATTGATTAACGCCACTGCCGTATCCGCCGCCGATATTTAACCCTCCGAATTGAGCAAAAGCGTATAATGGGGCGACGACGCTCGCAATCACAACTCCATAGACAGTGCGTATATATTTCATAGGTATGTTTAGAATAATAGTAGCACGTATTGTGCTCGGGTGCTGTGGATAACTTATGTGCAGCCAAATCTTACCCCCTAAAAAGGAGTATGGCTTCCGTATTATTGCGCGAAGAGCGATTGAATAATCGCCACGATACCGTTTGATATAAGAAGCAGGCCAAAGCCGACTGATGCCCAGAGTATTACGTTGCCGCCATCTTTCACTTTCGCGGGGTCGCCGGCCGAGGTAATTATTTTAAACGCGCCATATAAAATCATTGCAAGTACCACGGGTACCGCAAGTACAGTCAAGGCACTCATCACTTTATCCACGATGTCGCCTAAGTTAGTGATGCCGAGCGGGTTAGGGAGCGCGTTAATAGAATCTTGCTCATAACCCTTATTAAAAGGATCCACCAACGGTCCTTGGTACGGGAACATCGACGCGGGCGCTTGGGCAAGTAAACTTACTAGTATTGGCATGAGGGGGTTATGGAATACCACACGGCTCCGCAGGGGAGTTTGATATTGAATACGGAGAAAAAGGTATTAATAATTGCCCATGCGCTCCAGACGATAACGAGGCCGATAACGGCGTTTGTTATTACCCCTTTCCCTTTTTGCAAATTCTTCGGGTCCTGTCCGTAGAGTATTACAAGGAACGATCCGTACACACAGGCGGCGACGACGGTAAGCGGGGCAATAACGGTTATTGAAAGGTGGAGGATGCGGTAGAGGAGATCAAGAAAATCTTGGAGTGTGCATATGGATTCGCCCGAAGGGTTTAATTGGGTAACCGATCCGTAATATTTTTTTTCACCATGACACTGTATGAAAAAAGATGTTGCTTGCGCGAGGAGGTTGTTCATTTATTTAAGCTGTCTTCCGTGGCGCGAATTGCCGCTTGCGGGGTCGCCTTACCACGTGTCACTAATTCTATCATTTCTGAAAAGGCTGCGCGCGCTACTCCTTCATTTAGGCGGTACCACGGTCGAGCGGTGAGGGATTGGCGCACGAATACGCCCACGTCAGGATCGTTTTCAAACTGCCCAATAAGCGCACGGTGCACCGGCGGCACATTAGCTGCTGCGGCATAGGCGAGCGCGTTTTCTGGGTTTGCCGTAAGGTCATTTATAAACTGCCATGCTTCCGTAGGCTTTGCGCTACCCACCCATACAGAAAGCCCTGCATACGTTGCGAGGTTTACCGGCGCATTAGGTGCTTGCGGCAGGGGAGCTATGCCAATACGGAGCGCGGGGTTTGCTTTGCGAAGTGCTACGACCTCGGCGTGTGTGCCGAAAAGTACGGGTAGCGTTCCGCGCGCAAAGCGCTCGAAAGCCGTTGGCAGCTTATTATCCCATGCGTAATAACCTCCCTTCGGGTTCACAAACTTAGTATAAAAAGAAAGCGCGCCTTCGCCACCGGTCAATTGTGCCTTGCCGTCGCGGTTAGTCATCGGTACGTTGTCTTGCATCATCATAAGCGCGACAATGTCGCTTGCGCCTTCGATGGTTGCCTCGGATCCGCCCAACGCTAAAGAATTTTTACCCAGTTTCTTTGCGAGGTCTTGGAGCGCGAGCCAATTATTAGGCGGGAGCGTGACACCCACTTTGTCGAACAAATCTTTGTTATAGATAAGGGCATACGTATCCATGTATAAGGGGAGTGCGTACGCCGCACCACTGTTCGTCATTTCTTGCGTGACTGCCGTGGGGAATATTGCGTCTACCATTGCTGCACTCGCGTTTTCAATCGGCGCGGGTATCATTTTATTGCCGTGGCGTGCGAGCCACGGGTTCATAATCATAAATACGTCTGGCCCCTTACCCGTAGCAAGTCCATTTAATAAATCCGTTTCGTAGGTTGTAGACGGTAGCGCACGGTACGTGACGGTGACTGTCGGGTTATCTCTGTGATATTTCGACGTAATTTTTTCCCATACGGCAGGCGTGTCGAACCCCCACACTGTAAGTTCTACCTTCGCAGCTTTTTTTGTAAGGTTAATAGCGCCCGTGGCGATCAAGAGCGCAACAATTAAAAGAGTGGCGAAACCGATGCCGATCCACAGAGTCTTTTTTTCTAGAGGCATATCGTGCCGATAATTTTGTCGCCGGCGTTAAGGTTCATTATTTTTACGCCCTGCGTGGCACGGCTTGCGGTGCGAACGGAAGCGATCGTCGTGCGGATTATTTGGCCCTTAGCCGACAGCACGAATAACTCTTCTTCCTCGCTTACCGCGTGCGCCGAAACAACCACGCCGGTCTTAGGAGTAATCTTAGCAGTTTTTATACCACTGCCGCCACGCGACTGCGTCTTGTATTCGCCGATCTTCGTCTGCTTGCCGTAGCCACGCTCCATAACAACGAGTAAGCGCGTAGTCTTAACGTTTTCGGGGGAGATGATGTTTAACGAATTTACGGGGTCGTTCGCCTTATGGCGAATAGCAATAACGCCCGCAGCCGTACGGCCCATGCCGCGTATTTGCGATTCCTTAAAGCGAATAGCTTGGCCCTGCGCGGTCGTTACCAATATGTCGTCGCGGCCGGAGGATAATGCCGCCCATACGAGCCCATCTTCTTTCTTTAAGCCGATTGCGATAATGCCGTTTTTGCGGACATTCTCAAAATCCTTGAGTGGGGTTTTTTTGATAATGCCGTCTTTCGTCACCATCACGAGATAGCCAGCCTGCTTTGCGGGGTAGCTGACAATCGCACTGATTTTTTCTTCGGCGGAAATATCTAAGAAGTTCTGCACAAGCTTACCCTTAGATGTGCGCGAGCCCACCGGAATGTCCCATGCCTTTGTTTGGAAGGCGCGGCCACGCGTTGTAAAGAAGAGCACGTTGTCGTGGGTATTTGCCGTCATGATTTGCTGGAGGAAATCTTCGTCGCCGACGTCCGCGCCTATAAGCCCCTTGCCGCCGCGGTGCTGGCTTTTGATAATGCTCGGTTGTGCGCGCTTGATATACCCACTTGCGGAGAAGGTGATTAAAGCGTCTTCCATAGGGATGAGGTCTGCCTCGTTAAAATCCTTCAGGCCGTGGGCTACGACTTTGGTTCGGCGGGCGTCGCCGAAGCGCGTTTTGATTTCAACGAGCTCTTTTTTAATCACGGTTAAGATACGGGCGGCGCTCTTTAAAAGAGCTTCTAGGTCGGCGATAATCGCGCGCTTCTCGGCAAGTTCATCTTCAATCTTTTTCGTTTCAAGTGCGGCAAGGGTTTGCAAACGCATGTCCAAAATCGCGTTCGTCTGCAGGTCCGTAAAGGCGAACTTTTTCATTAAGTTCACGAAGGCGTCCGCGCGGTCTTTCGATTTTTTGATGGTATTGATTACCGCGTCAATTTCTTCGAGCGCTTTTTTCAGACCTTCTAATATGTGCGCCCGTTCGCGCGCCTTTTTTAAGTCAAATTCCGCGCGGCGGCGCACAATGACGTTACGGTGCGCAACATAGCATTCGATAATGTCTTTAATAGACATGACTTCCGGCTGAACGCCGTCGCGTAATGCGAGCAAATTAACATTGAAGTTTTTCTGCAGGTCCGTGTACTGGTAGAGCTGGTTTAAAATCTTTTGGCCGGACGCGTCTTTTTTAAGCTCGATAACAATGCGGATATCCTTGTCGGATTCGTCGCGGATGTCGCGAATACCCTCCACCTTCTTTTCGGTTACGAGTTCAGCAAACTTCACAATCATCTCCGCCTTATTTACTTGGTAGGGGATCTGCGTGATCACAATACGTTCGTCTTCCTCCACTTCTGCCACGCCGCGGCACGTAATGGGGCCGTGGCCGGTGGTGTAGGCATGTAAAATAGCGCGCTTGTCGTACATGATGCCGCCACCCGGAAAGTCAGGGCCTTGTATAAATTGCATCAGGTCCTCGCTTGTTGCGTCTGCGTTTTCTATCAAGTGGAGCGTGGCATCGACGACTTCGTTTAAGTTGTGTGGGGGGATGGATGTTGCCATGCCAACCGCAATGCCTTGTGCACCGTTTAATAACAGACCAGGAAGTTTAGCAGGGAGGCACTTTGGCTCGTTGCGCGTGGCGTCGTAGTTGGGCTGCCAGTCGACAGTTTCCTTATCTATGTCTATTAAAAGTTCTTCGGTAATTGCCGCGAGTTTGCATTCGGTATACCGCTGGGCGGCAGGGGAGTCGCCGTCTATCGAACCCCAATTTCCTTGTCCATTGATCAAGGGGTAGCGGAGTGAAAAATCCTGCGCCATGCGCGCCAAGGCGTCGTAAATGGCCATGTCGCCGTGCGGGTGGAACTTACCCATTGTCTCACCGGTAATGTAGGCGGATTTGCGCGGCTTGCCGCCGCTCGTAATGCTGGCGTCCCACATAGCCCACAAGATGCGGCGCTGTACGGGCTTTAAGCCGTCGCGCACGTCGGGCAGGGCGCGGCTGACAATTACAGACATTGCGTAGTCTAAATACGCTTCGCGCAGTTCTTGCGTAATTTCCCGCTGTTCTACCTTGCCCGTTACGGCTATCTCTTTTTCTTCGTCCTTCTTCTTCATGGCGTTATTTCGTTATGGTAAAGGTTTTTTCCTCGGACGCAACCGTATGGAAGTAGAGATACGAGTTTACGAGGCCGGTTATCACGGTGTCGCTAATGGTTGTAAGGCCGGTTTTGAAAACTGACGTGGAGTCGGTTTGTGGCACATTAGGCGTATTTGAAAGGCTAGTAAACGTACGTTGCATATAAAAAATCCAGAGTATGATTATAAGGATAGTGGAGGCTGCCGAAAGCCAAATGAGCTGGCGGCGCTTGGCCTTATCTTCTTCGTGGTGTGTTAGGCGGTGAGACATGTGAGCGTCATAACGCCAGACGGAATATCTTTGCGTTTTATTGTTACTTTTTCCGTGCTGTCTATCGCGATACCGAGGTCTTTATGGATCTGTTTTATAATCGTAGGGCCGGCGATTATCATCTTCGGTTCGAGTTGGCGGAGGAACCGGCCAATACCTTCGGGCGCAATGCCGTCCGGCACTATGGCAATATCTATGTTCGTAAGTGATTCGAGTGCCTTTACGTCCGCGGACGAAAGTACCACGAGGCGTATATCTTCGGCTTTCAAAAAGTAGGTGAAGGGTTCCGTGCCGCGGATTTCGACCCCCTGTATTTCGTATTCACCCGCGCCTTTTACCGTGAATCCGGCTTCGGGGGTTTCCGCGTCGTTACGCGCCATGCGTAAAAATATATCGGGCTTCATACGGCTCTTGTCCGATCCCGCACCTTCGGTCATTACAGTTATGCCGCCCGTCTGCAATTTGAAGCTTCCGTCGGATCCTCCCGTGATTATCATAGGCTAAGTATAGGGGATACGGTGCCTTAAATCAAACGTTTTATGGATATTGTCATATGTCATAATTTATGGTACTATATATTTAGTTGATTGGTAATGGGTCTACGAACGCCGTACCTTGTTGGTGGGGTAAGTAGGGTGCCCGACAAATTCTTGAAAGGACTTTGTCCTCATGGGAAAAGAAAAAATTACATTTGAACAAGGGCTTGAGGTTGCCAGCTGGCTCGCGCGCCTTTCGCGTGACGAATATCAAAAGCGCCGGTCAGTTTTAAGGAAAGTGACTGATCCGCGCTGGAAGCCGAGTGGCGAGATCGCGCATCCCTTCCTTACGCCCCTTAATAAGGGATTGCGTTTAGAAAAAGAGGGTCCGTCGTGCGACGAGCCGATTAACATCAGGGACTTGGATTTTATTGCGGGGGATGTCGTTGGTCATGATTACAAAGAGAGCGGATCAAGTATGTATATCTGCTTTTCTCAACACCATGTGGAACATCTGGTTACGCGTGCGGATGAACTGCCTCATTTTCGCGACGGCACGGAGATCGTCTTTCCGGGTACGGTGTATATCACGATGGATGTAAACCGTATCGAATTCTTCGCGTGCATCACCTACTACGCAGTCGGTTTACATCTCGATCTCATCGCGCGTTCCGAGGCATTCAAACCGACGTGCCGGTACCCGTACCAACTCCATACGCGACGGTAAGGGGGTGTAAGAAGTCTTTCGAGTGAAATTCCAATACCCGTGCAGTTTCGACTGCGCGGGTTTTTTTATGAAAAAAGCACGGCGTTGTGGTCGCCGTGCCGGTGGGGCTTCGATATGTTTCTTCACTTCTTTTTCTTTCGCCGTTGTTTGCGGCAGCGGCACCACTCGTTCACCTTCCGAATCTTCCCCAGATACGCACGGGGGATCTTTTTAGCGGCTTCCCAGTTGCGAATGTTGGGCTGGCTTGTTGTAAGTTCCCGCGCTAATTGGGCAGTAGTGAGACTCCATTTCTTGCGGAATATAGCGACGTCGAACGGTGTCCATTTTGCCTTTGCCGCGAGTTCGGTCTTCGTGAGCCGTACGATGCGGGCAAGTTGGTCGAGGGGGATCGAACCGTCGTTCGCCCATTGGGTGATCAGTGGACGGCATTTTCCGAGCAGTTCGGCCAGTATCCGCTGACTGATACCTTTTTTCACAAGGAATGCTTTAAGGTCATATTTTCGTTTACTGACTTTACGCATCGCGGAAATCCTTTCGTGCGGGAATGCGAGGTGGTGGTTAGGAGCGAACTGCCATATAAAATACGCTTTTTGCGAAAATCAGTCAATCGTGGTATTTTAAGGGAACTTATATATATGAAGCGCCCACCCATTATCGCTATTGTCGGCCACGTCGACCACGGAAAGACGACCTTACTGGACTATGTCCGCAAGACGAATGTTGTCGCGGGCGAAGCGGGCGGTATAACCCAAGCGACGCATGCGTATGCCGTAATGCATAACGGCCACCCGCTTACTTTTATAGACACACCAGGGCACGAAGCCTTTGGCGCTATGCGCGAGCGTGGTGCACGTGTGGCAGACATCGCGGTGCTTGTAGTTGCCTCGACCGACGGCGTGGAGGAGCAAACGAAAGAAGCTATCCGTGTGCTCGAAGAGACACAAACGCCCTACGTCGTAGCGCTTACGAAAACGGACATGAATGTACCGCTCGATAAGGTTAAGAGCGAGCTCACGCAAGCGGGTGTATTACTCGAAGGGTTTGGCGGCAACATTAGCTGGGCCGGTATATCCGCGAAGACCGGCGACGGGGTTCACGACTTGCTCGATTTGATAATACTCACGGCCGACGTGGCGAATTTGGAATATGATCCAGCCTCTCCCGCCCTTGGTTATTGCATAGAAGCAACGAAAGATGCGCAGCGTGGGGTTACGGCATATGTCGTGGTACTCGAAGGTGTCTTGAGGGTTGGTGCAGAAATTGCAGTGGGCGACGTTACGGCGAAAGTTAAGGCGCTTGAAGATTCTGCTGGTAAGCGTATTGCAGAATGTGCTGCGGGGTTGCCCTGTGCCGTTATTGGCTTTAAGGATATTCCGCCCGTTGGTGTTGCTCTACGTGCACTTCTAAAAGGCGAGAAGGTTGCTGCACCCGCCCGTGCGGTGCCCGTGCCTACTCGCCGGTCTTCGGCAAAAGAGCAGGGGATTGTGATTAACGCAATTTTGAAAGCCAATGCGCAGGGTCCCTTAGAGGCGCTCACTGTCGCTGTGCAAGCGGTCGTTGTTCCTGAAGGATGTAAAATACGTATTGCGCTTTCGGGTGTGGGCGATGTGACGGACGGTGACGTACAATGGTTTGTGGCGAGCGACACAAAGCAGGGGATCGTCCTCGGCTTCGGCGTAGCGGCTACGAAACAAGCTGAATATCTGGCGAAAGCAAACCGTATCGAGCTTGTGACCTCGAAAGTAATTTACGATTTGGTAGATGCGGTCGCCGCATGCGTTTTGAAAGCTACGGGCGGCGCGATCTTGGGCGACCTTGAAGTACTCGCTTTGTTTGGCAATAAGGGCGCAAAGAACCACGTTATCGGCGGCAAGGTAGTTGTGGGTGTTATGAAAAACGGCGCGCAGTGTAAAATTGTTCGAGCCGACGAGGAGGTTGGTAGCGGCACTATCGATAACCTGCAGACAGGTAAGAAAGAAGTCGGGCATGTCGAAGCCGGTAATGAATGTGGTTTATTGGTACAGTCGGATGCGGATATCCGCGTGGGCGACCATATCATTATTAAATAAGATGAATTTTAGGAAAGAGCGCATGGGTGAGGAGGTTCGTACTAATTTGGCGCGCATGATCCGCGAGGAGTTAGAGTTAAAGAATATGCTCGTGACGATTACGGAGGTAGTTGTAGCAGGGGACTTATCTGAGGCGCGCGTACGTGTATCGGTATTGCCAGACGAGCAGGGTCCGGAAGCAATACGCATACTTTCTAAATTTGCCGGCAGGTTTCAGGGTATGCTCGTGCGCCAGATGAACATAAAGCCCATTCCCCGCATCGCGTTTGAAATTGACTTAGGACCCCAGCGCGCCGCCCTTATTGAAAAAAAGCTCATGGGGGGCGATACTTCGGGGGAGTAATTTATAGCAGTGGCCACGTGGTGAAGTAGCTAACACTACGGTCTGCAAAACCGTTATTCGTGGGTGCAAGTCCCACCGTGGCCTCCGAAACTGAAAATTGCCCGGGTGGCGAAATGGTTATACGCACGCGCCTTAAGAGCGCGCGCCGCAAGGCATGAGAGTTCGAGTCTCTCCCCGGGCACAAAATAAAATAGCCCTATTTCAGGGTTATTGCTTTTTATCCGCGCGGGGGTACTATGCATACAGTTCCCGGCCTTAGAAAAGAGGTGATCCAAAAAATTTCGGCACGCGCCGGGATTTCCGTTTCAATTACCCTTTTTCAAAGGAGGTGGATTATCGAGTCAGGATTACAGTGATTTGTTAGCGAAGAGGCATTTGAGGCTCCGCATCAAGGATGTATGCGGAGCCTCTTTTATTTGACAAATTCTCCACTTATGGGTACGTTATTTTAACGTGGTAGTCGCTCTTTGATTTTCCTCCTTACCCGCAACGCACTAGAATGGAGTATGGCGTGCGCGGACTTTAGCTGATTCTCATGTCTATTGTGTTGATTACATTTTCTGTCAAATGGAAAAGGAATTCACAATGCTTTCAACGCTTCCTAAGCCTCGTTCGAGGCGGCGGCCGATCGTGAGAAACGAAGAAGTGACACTGGTTTTGATGACGAGTATTGGTGCGGTTGTGGAATATATCCGCAGGGATAACCCCACGCTTGTGCCAGCCGAGTTCGGCTCGTGCGTGTGTGCAAAATGTCGCACGGTGATTGACCCTGTCGACGAGTGTTTGTTTTTCAAGCGGCGTGGTGGCCCGCATGACGGCTTGTCTATGGCCGGCCATCGGCGTTGCGTCCCGACGGACCAGAGAATTACGGTCTCTCGGGAGACTGCCTTGCAGATTCTCCTGCGGCAGTCCAAGTAGCAAGCATCTTTTAGGAAAGAAGATAACAGGTTCCGCGCATATGGGTTGCGGAACCTGTTTTTATTTGACGCATCTTTGCCGTAAGAGGTATGGTGGTTATGCGTTCTAGCTCTTTAACCTTCTCTAACCCCGACGTAGGAAAATGGAGTAGTGGCCTACGCGGAACCCGTCAGATTTTCACGTCTACTCGCTTTCGTGTTTTGTTCAAAACCATGTTTCGTTTCTTGAATGACAAGGAATTTTGGTCATGACGATGAATCTCTTTGCACGACGCGTTCGATCATTCGGCATCAAGATGGCAAAAACCGCCCCCACGGGGCTTGGTGGACCTCCGTGCCCACCGCGATGGGAAGCCGTCGTCCTTGTCCGCAAGTGATCGCGAGATTCGAATGTCGCATAGGCGAGCCATCCCATGGCTTTGGGATGGCTCGCCGTATTTTTTTGATGAAAAAAATCTCCCGCAGCGCAGCAAGGTTAGAGTTTTTGAATCACGTCCGGAAGCTCTTTCTACGAGGATGATTCATTTTCCGTTAATTATCTTTTTATGGCATTATAGTTTTCTAAACCATGCGCATACTTTCGATAGAAACGAGTTGCGACGAAACGGCGATTGCTATCGTCGAATGCGAAGGGGGTGCCGAAGCGCCTATATTTTCGGTGCGCGCGCATGTAGTGGCAACGCAGATCGCCACGCACCGACCCTTTGGGGGAGTGGTGCCGTCTTTAGCTAAACGCGAGCATCTTATTAATTTACCGCTCGCGTATGCGGAGGTTTTAGAGCAATTGAAGGCTGCCGGCCATAAGGAGAAGTTCGACCGCATTGCCGTTACCGTCGGCCCTGGCCTCGAGCCGGCGCTTTGGACGGGTATTAATTTTGCAAAGGACTTGGGGGAAAAGCTTGGCGTGCCGGTAGTTGGAGCGAACCACCTCGAGGGCCATATGTATTCCAATTGGCTTCCTTCGGCACTACCCACTACTCACTCCCCACTATCCACTCGTATTGCTTTTCCCGCAGTCGTGCTTCTCGTAAGTGGCGGACACACGGCGCTTGTCGTAATGGATTCCCTGCAGTCGTGGCGCAAGCTCGGCGAGACGCAAGACGATGCCGCGGGCGAAGCGTTTGATAAAGTGGCAAAGATGTTAGGGCTGCCGTACCCCGGCGGGCCGGAAGTGGAGCGCATGGCGCAAGGAGGTAATCCCGATGCTATTCCGTTCCCACGACCCATGCTCCATTCCGGCGATTTTAACTTCAGCTTTTCGGGGTTGAAGACTGCCGTCTTATATCATCTTCGCGGCGGCTCACTATCCACTACCCACTATCCACTACCCACTCACGTCGCAGACGTCTGCGCATCGTTCCAAAAAGCGGCGATAGACGTGCTATGCGCAAAGACCATGCGCGCGGCAGAAGAAAATGGCGCACAATCGGTATTAGTCTGCGGGGGAGTGGCGTCGAACGCCGCCTTATCCGCAGAACTCAAAAAACGCGCGGACGAAGTCGGCATGGCATTCTTCGCCCCCGCGATGCAGTACAACGGCGACAACGCGGTGATGATAGCCGCGGCATCGTACTTAGGCACTGGTCACTCCGTAGACAAGGCGTTACCCAACCTCAACCTATAAATAAAAATAGCAAGCTTAAGAAAACCTAATATCATCATTTTTAGTGCGGTCGCACCTAAAATGATATAATTAAGAAAAGCATGAAAGATGAGACGAAGGAGAAGGTTAGTATGGTTGTGGGGATTATATTACTGAGCGCTCTTAACGGAGAAGCGGGCGCGCGCGTCATTTATAAGTTGCTCGGCGCGCATTTCAAGAAACGGGAGGCGGATAGGAAGCGGCGCATGATAAGCGAGGCGGCTTTTCGTACGGCGTTATCACGGCTTAAAAAACAGGGCGTTGTCGAAAGCGCGGGGTGGGGCTTATGGCGGCTTACGAAAAAAGGCCGAATGTCTATTATTGCTGCCGAAGAACGTCGTAAGGCGTATGAGCGTACTCGCGAATTATCGAAGATTCGGAAAGACACTATCGTTATTTTTGACGTGCCGGAAACGCGGGGTAAGCTACGTGACTACCTTCGCGACGAGCTTGCTGTGTTGGGGTACGAGCAGCTTCAGAAAAGCGTATGGATCGGCGGCGGCCCGTTACCCGAAGCGTTTATGGGATTCATCGAGGAGAAGAAAATTCTGGACACCGTACATATCTTTACCATCGCCCAAAAGGGGACTATTACGCGCTGAATCTAAATATCATCATTTCTGGTGCGGTCGCACCAGAAATGATGATATTGGCTTGATGGGGTTATGGATATATAGATAGCAGTCTTCTGTGGATAACGCGCTCTTGTGTGTGTGTGTTCCGAGCATACTTAGAGTAATGAAAATACTTTTGGCATCCAGCGGCGTCGCGCTATTTCTAGTCCTCGGCGCAGTTACGGTTTTTGGGCAGAATCCTCCGGTTGATATGTCTTCATGTTTTTGTGACGGAAGTATTGTTACGGATGACGGAGAGGCGTGCCGTGCTTCGGGGGGAGTTTATGCTTGTGCTATGACGGCACCAACTTCAAATGTGGAGCGGCAGCTTCCGTGTCCTAAACCTGATCTTAAGCCCGTGGTAGTAGTTCCCCAGCCGACGACTATGGACCGCGCTACTTGTATTAAGAGCGGGGGTATTCCCGGGGATTGTGATACATGCACTCTAAAAAAATCTAGCGCTTCCAATAATAAGGCTCTTGGATCATGGTCAACAGCTCCTTATTGTGGATGCCTCTTAGTTAATGGTAGGCCGGAAGGGTCGTGTTTGGCGGTACGTTGTTAAATTTTAAAAATTGTCATTTTAGTTCTGGGGAGTGTAGAATTGCGGGATAATGTCTGAAGAAAAGAAGGCGTACGACCCCAAGGAGGCGGAGTCAGCGATGTACGCGCTCTGGGAGCAGTCGGGATTTTTTAACCCTGATAACCTGCCCCGTAAAAACGGAAAACCGTTTGCGGTTTTTTTGCCGCTCCCGAATATCACGGGTAATTTGCACATGGGGCATGCGTTGAACGCTGCGGTGACTGATATTCTTATTCGCTATCACCGCATGCGGGGGTTCGACACCGTATGGTTCCCCGGGACGGATCATGCGGGTATCGCCGCGCAAAACGTGGTGGAGAAGGAATTAAAAAAAGAAGATACAACGCGCCATAAGCTCGGGCGCGAGGCCTTCATTGCCCGCGTATGGGAGTGGAAGAAAAAATATGGCGATATTATTATGGGGCAATTTAAGACCATGGGCGCTTCGTTTGATATTTCGCGCACGCGCTTTACGCTCGACCCTGGGTACGCCGCGGCGGTGGCGGATGCCTTCGTGCATTACCACAAGCAAGACTTACTCTACCGTGCATACCGCACTATCAACTGGTGCACGCGGTGCGCCACGGGCATATCGGACTTGGAGGTGGATTATAAGGAAGAAGAGGGAGTTTTATATTACTTAAAGTACGGTCCATTTACGGTGGCAACCTCGCGGCCGGAGACGAAGTTTGGGGATACGGCGCTTGCCGTAAATCCAGCGGATGAGCGATACAAAAAATATATTGGTACGGAAGTCGAGATTACAACGCTCGATACGGCGGAAGAGGGGAAGATAGTGATAGTGCGTTTGCCCGTGGTGGGGGATGAAGCGGCAGACATGGCGTTCGGCACCGGCATTATCAAGGTAACGCCAGCGCACGACATAGCGGATTTCGAAATCGGCGAGCGGCACACGCTGCCCATGATGCAAGTAATCGATGCACGCGGCAAGATGATGAACGCCGGCCGGTTCGACGGATTAAAAGTAAGTGAGGCGCGCGAGAAAATAGTTAGTGAGCTTCGTGCCGCGGGGCTCGTGGAACGCGAAGAAAAATATACCCGCAATTTAGCGATATGTTCGCGGTGTAGTACGGCTATCGAGCCCTTGCCCTCGCGCCAATGGTTTTTAAAAATGGAGCGGCTTGCGAAAGCAACGCTCAATGCCTTAGAAAAAGGGGAAACGAATATCGTGCCGGATAATTTTGCGGCGCCATATAAGGCGTGGCTTGAAAACACGCGCGATTGGTGCGTGTCGCGCCAGCTGTGGTGGGGGCACCGTCTGCCTGTTTGGCTGTGCACCAAAGGTAAAGAGGACGATTATGTAGTGGCGAAAGAAAAGCCCGCGGCATGCCCGCATTGCGGTGAGTGCGTAATGACACAGACGGAGGACGTGTGCGACACGTGGTTTTCGTCCGCCTTGTGGCCGTTTGCGGGGCTATCGGATAACGACCTCAAACGGTTTTACCCATCGCAGGTTTTGATAACCGCGCGCGACATTATTAATTTGTGGGTGGGGCGTATGGTGTTCTCCGGCCTCGAGTTCAAGGGCGCGGTCCCGTTCAAAGATGTGTTCATCCACGGCACGGTGCTTACGAAAGATGGCAAACGCATGTCAAAATCCCTCGGCACGGGTATCGACCCCTTAACCCTCGTAGAAAAATACGGGGCAGACGCGACGCGCTTCGGCATCGTGTGGCAGGCGATGGGCACGCAGGATATCCGCTTCGACGAAGCGGCAGTGGTTGCGGGGCGGAAGTTCGCTAATAAGATTTTTAATGCGAGCCGATTTGTTATAGGTAGGGTCGGCACGGCGCCGAGAACGGAAATAGATATGACGAAGGCGACGCCAGCCGACGTTCTCGTTCTCGGCCGTGCAGACGTTACGAAGAAGGCGGTTGAAAAACACTTAGCCGTATACGAGTTCGGGCAGGCGCTCCACGTCTTATACGATTTCTTTTGGCATGACTATTGCGACGTGTATATCGAAGAAGTTAAAAAAGCACCCTCAAGTGAGGCGGACGCGGTGCTCTATGCGCTTCTCGTGGGTTCTCTTAAGCTCCTCCATCCCTTCATGCCGTTTATTACCGAAGCCGTGTGGCAGGAATTGCCGCATGCGGAGCAGTCCGTGCTGATGGTTGCGGATTGGGAAAAATAGCCTGTGATATAGTTAGGTAATGGATTTTTCTTCGGTGCTCTATGGTGCGCTTGGGTTTCTCCCCGGCATCGTATGGCTATTCTTTTTCTTGCAAGAAGATTCGAAGCGCGCCGAGCCGAAGAACCTTATCGCGACAACATTTTTATGGGGAGGGCTCGCCACATTCGTCGTTTTGCCGCTCCAAATCGCGGCGAGATATTTTTTGCTTGCGGGTGGCATCGCGGACGGTAATTGGCTGCACGTTACGGTGCTCGCGACTATCGAAGAAATACTTAAGTTCTTCGCCGTTTACTTTTGGATATCTAGTCGTAAGGAATTCGACGAGCCAATCGACGCCATGATTTATATGGTCGTTGCTGCATTGGGCTTTACGACAGTAGAAAACGTGGCGACCGTGCTGCGCGCAACGTCGGCGCCAGAACTTTTAACGCTGCGGTTCATTGGTGCCACGCTTCTGCATGCGCTCGCATCTGGCATTGTGGGCTACTACTGGTCGCGGGGGATTATCCGGCGCAAGGTTTTAACGTATGTCCTTGGTGGTCTTTTTATTGCATCGGTATTCCACTCTATTTTTAACTACTTGATGGTTATGTGGGGGCCGTCGCTTCGCGTTACGGGACTTTTAATACTCTTGGCTTTTGTGGTGTTGCGAGATTTTGAGGAACTTAAAAAGCCTTCCGAGGAGGAAGGCTTTTTAAAGGGTCGGGCCGCGACTGGTGCGTAGCCTTTTTTAGGAGACTATACCGAGCGGATTTGTTTCGTCCGGCATAATTTCTATCTCTATTTTCTGCTTACCAAACTTACGTGCCTTATCAAGCGAAAGGAATACGATGTCGATACGGGCAGGGAACGCGGCTGTGTAACGCGAGTTCATGCGGTCTTCGACAGTATAGAATTTATCGTCGATTTTAACCTTGGTGCCGAACGGCAACCAGTTGGCGGCGATAACGCCTTCGCGGGTTTTCGTGCCGGCGGCGGTGAGCCACGGCGTCGAGTCCGTTTCCTCGGGGCGGGGGGTATATGCCGTTGCAATAACTGTCATTTTTACGGGTTCAGTGGCCTTTAGGGGGGCGGTTGCCGCCGTGGACCCGAAAGGGGACGAAACGCTGTTCATTAGTGCAAGTGCGAAAATGAATGTATTCATAGGTTTAATGCAACAAAAACCCCGCTTTTAGGCGGGATTTTCATTGTTATTAGTATAGTCCCTCAGCGCCGTTTTGTCAATAGTAGTCAGTATGACGTATATCTTGCCCTCTTTGGAAAAAATCGGCATAATAGAACGCATCGCTCTCATCGTCTAACGGCTAGGACGTGCCCCTTTCACGGGCAAAATCGGAGTTCGATTCTCCGTGGGAGCACAAAAAATAATAACCCTAAATAAGGGTTATTATTTTTTGTGCTCCATAGGCGACTGCGGGATTTATCCCGAGCCGCCAGCTGGCGGAGAGGTTAAAATCCCAAAGGAGCGTCCGTAGGGAAGTGAAGCGACGAGGACGAACATTATGCTATACTTATAAGAAGATTTAAAAGGTCGTAAGTTATGTGTCGTATATATTTTAAATGATGGATTTTGACATCAGTATGCTCGTTCTCCGCCTCGCGGCCGGCTTCATTTTTATCGCGCATGGATGGCCGAAGGTGCGCGGGATGAAGATGACCGCCCAGCACTTCGAGTCTATGGGGTTCAAGCCTGGCCACGTGTGGGGTACTGCCGTTGCGCTCGTTGAGTTTGTTGGCGGTATCGGACTCCTTTTGGGATTCTTGGTGCAGCCCTTAGCATTCGCCCTCGCTGTCGTGATGCTTATGGCGCTTTTCTGGAAGCTCGGCAAGGGGCAAAGCTTAGTGGGTGGCTATGAGCTCGACCTCATGTTGCTCGCGACAATGATCGCAGTAATGTTGCTCGATTCGGGCGCGTATTCGATGACTGGCGGCATGTACTACGGGTACTAGAATTTTAAGAGTAAACAAAAAAACCGCCGCGGCGGTTTTTTTGTTCCTACTCAAGGTGGACGGCTTTCCGGAACGCGGTAAGCCGTTCTTTAAGGTGGGGGTTTTGTTGTAGGTCTTTATCTTCTTTTAATACTCGTGCCGCCGCTTCGCGCGCGGTTTTTACCAGTTCCATATTATTTAAGGCGTTCATGGCAATATCCGGTATGCCCGTCTGCGTACGGCCTAAAAATTCTCCCGGGCCGCGCATTGCCAAATCTTTTTCCGCTAACTCAAAGCCGTTCTTTGCCGTAGTGAGTGCCTTAAGTCTTTCGCGCGAAACGGCGGATTTATTAGCGGTAAATAATAAGCACGCCGATTGGTGTTCGCTGCGACCCACGCGCCCGCGGAACTGGTACAGCTGGGCGAGGCCAAAGCGGTCTGCATCTTCTATTGCCATTATCACGGCATTCGGCACATCTACCCCCACTTCGATAACGGACGTGGCGACTAAAATGTTCGTTTTATTTTTAGCGAAATCCTCCATGACTTTCGCTTTCTCCACGCTCTTCATTTTACCGTGAAGCATGGCGACCTTGAGGTCGGGGAATATCTCTTTCGCTAGTTTTTCGTATTCCTGCATGACGGCCTTCACGTCGTTCCATGCGTTCGGGATCGCCGCGGCATTATCTTTGTCTTCGCTTTCTTCGATGCGTGGGCAAATTACGAACGCTTGCCGGCCTTTTTTTATTTCTTGCCTCATGAACGCGTGCGCCTTCGGCCGGTCAGTCGATGCGACGATTTTTGTTATGATCGGCTTCCGGCCGCTTGGTAATTCGTCGATTATCGAAAGGTCGAGATCACCGAAGATGGTAAGGGAGAGTGTGCGGGGGATCGGGGTGGCGCTCATGGAAAGGAAGTGGGGTAGTGCAGGATGGGCGTCCGCGGCGCGCTTTGTAAGCGCGGCACGCTGCTCAACGCCGAAGCGGTGCTGTTCGTCGACCGCGACGAGCGCGAGGCGGGGGAAGCTGACGCCCTTTTGTATGAGGGCGTGGGTGCCGACGACAATTTTAATATGCCCGTCCGCTATGCGGTTTATGACACGCGCCTTCGGTAAATCTGTTTCGAGCCCTTCGCCGTACGAGGCGCGACATTCCGCAGATGTCATAAGCGCAAAATTAAGGCTCCACTCATTTACGATGCGGTTGAAGATTTTTTCGAGCGTGCGGTAGTGCTGGCGGGCGAGAGTTTCCGTGGGTGCGAGAATGGCGGTTTGGTATCCGTGTCGTGCAGCTAACAGCGCCGTAACGGCTATGACCACCGTCTTGCCGGATCCGACATCGCCCTGCAAGAGGCGGTTCATAGGGTGGGGGTGGCGCATGTCTGTGAGAATCTCGTCGAGACTCGTGCGTTGCGACCCGGTGAGGGTAAAAGGCAGTTCGGCTAAAAGTGCGTCGCGCTCGGCATCTGTCCACGGCACGGCGTGTGCCGGTTCTTGCGCGAGCTTCATCTTCGCCTGCAGATTAGTGAGCTGGAGCAAAAAAATATCTTCAAGAGCTACGCGCTTTTTCGCCGGCTCGACTGCTTCGAGCGATTCGGGCATATGGAGTACGCGGAGCGCTTCTAAAAATGACGGAAGCTTGAGCTTTTTAAAAACATCAGCCGGCACGCATTCAGGAACTTCTTTTAGGGCGAGGAGTATCGGGTGCATAAGGTACCGTATACCGCGGCTCGTTATACCTTTCGTTTCGGGGTAGATCGGCACGAGGCCGTCGGTGTGCTTGGTCTCTGTATATGCCGGTTCGTAGACAGGGTTCGACATATAGAGACTTGCTTGCGAGAGCGTTATCTTGCCGGCGAAGTTGCCCACGGTTCCCACGGGGAGCGAGCGCATAATATACGGCTGATTAAACCATACGGCGCGTACGGAGCCGGTGCGGTCTTCGAGTACCGCTTCGATTATCGCCATGTTGCGGCGGAAAGATCGGCGCATTTCAATTTTACTAACGCGGGCGTGCACGGTGGCGGTCTGCCCCACGGCAAGCTCCCCAATAGACGCCTTGCTAGAAAAATCGTCATAGCGGTGCGGCAAGTGCAAAACCAAATCGCGCACGGTTATAAGACCAAGTTTTTTTAGGCCGTCTTGGAGACGCTTATTAATACCCTGTATGTGCGCAAGCTCGGTATTTAATGTGAGCATCTTTCGTGTGCCTGCACTACGAAGCTCGTAGAGCGAAGTGGTGCCCCCACATGGAATCGGACCATGGTCAATCGCTTAAGAGGCGAGTGCTTTACCATTAAGCTATAGGGGCTGGTTTTCTGCGCACAGTATATCAAAAAAGCCTCACGGTGGACAAGTCCGTGGGGCTCTTGGGTTTTTGCGGCGTTCACGTCAGGCGACGTCATAATATTCGGCGATGCGATTATGTGGGGCGAACGGCAAGAAGAGGGTATCTTTCTCGTTGAGTATGAACCGCATAAGATACGCATCTTCGTTCGTATCATTGTAGTGGTTGCGGAGCACGAGCGCGGCCTTAAACCCCATTTTCTTAAAGAAGAGTTGGGCTGTGAGATTTCCTTCGCGCAGTTCAAGACATATTTCGTTGCGTCGTTGCTGGTTGAGCTTGTCCTTTAGTTTTTCGATCATCTGCGTGGCGATATCCTTCCTAAAGAATTCAAGGTCAACCACGAAGTTCAAAATATGTAACTTCGCCTTGTGTAGTTTGTAGATCATGAAGCCGATAACATGGTGGTTATATTCAGCCACCATACCGATACAGCTCCGTTGCTGCAGGCAGTGCAGAAAGTCTTCTTTAGTCCACGTAGATTCGAATACCCGTCGCTCGATGTCTAAGACTTTCGGTAGGTCGCAGTGTAGCAACCAACGGATTTGTACTTTCAGTTTGGGGGATGAGGTATGAATCCATGGCATGATTTGAATTCCTTTTCTGCTTCTGCTTATGTGGGTGAAAATATGTATGCGGACGACGCAGTCCATATATGGTAAATAGCTCTTTTAATGCTACTCCTCATGCGATATGCGTGGCAATGGATAGTGGGGTGAGATAAATGGCGCGTTGTGTCCCCGGGAAGATTCGAACTTCCAATAATTGCTTCGAAGGCAATGGTGATATCCGTTTCACTACGAGGACGTGGAGCTTGCGCTCATAGTAGCAGAATGTCCGTCAATGGCGAATCAGGTATGCGTCTGATACGATAGGGATACATTTATATGGACGTACGGATTCCGGAAGAAATTAAGGTAATCGGCGCGGTATTAAACAAGGCTGGTTTCGAAGCGCACTTGGTAGGCGGGTGCGTGCGAGATTTTTTATTAAAAAAAGAGCCGAAAGATTGGGATATGGCGACGAATGCTTTGCCGGAAGACGTGCAGGGATTATTCCCCGACAGCGTGTACGAAAATAAGTTCGGCACGGTAGGCATAAAGACTGGTTCGGAAAATCCGTTCTATGCGGTTGTTGAAGTAACGACGTACCGCACCGAGGGCGCGTATCGCGATATGCGTCATCCGGATAGCGTAGCGTTCGTGAAAACTATTGAAGAGGATTTAGCGCGTCGTGACTTTACGGTAAACGCGCTTGCCCTGAGCGTAGTCGAAGGGATGGCGGGAAAGATAATCGATCCCTTCGGCGGGCTCGCTGATTTAAAAAATAAAATAATTCGCGCCGTTGGAGTACCCGACGAACGGTTTATGGAAGATGCGTTGCGCCTTATGCGTGCGGTGCGGTTTGCGGCGCAGTTGGGGTTTGTTATTGAAGAAAAAACAATGGAGGCGATTAAACGCCACGCCGGCTTACTTGAAACGGTGGCGAAAGAACGCGTGCGCGACGAACTCGTAAAGATTATCGAAAGCGATGGCGCGGGCTTAGGTATCCGCATGCTCACGAACTGCGGGCTTATGCGCCACGTTATGCCCGAGATGTTAGACGGCGTAGATTGTGGGCAAAACAAGCACCATATATATACGGTATACGAGCATAACGTGCGCGCTTTGGAATATACGGCAAAACAGGGATATTCGTTTTCTGTGCGGTTAGGGAGCTTATTGCACGACGTAGGTAAGCCCGCCACAAAGCGCGGCGACGGGTATGACAGTACCTTTTATAACCACGAAGTAGTGGGTGCAAAAATGGCATGCATTATTCTCGACCGTCTGCACTTCTCTAAAAAGATCGTGGAGAAAATTGCGCACTTGGTGCGCTGGCATCTCTTTTATTACAACGTGGGCGAAGTGACGGAGTCTGGTGTGCGTCGCTTCGTGCGTAAAGTGGGGCCGGAACATATCGATGATTTGCTGAAAGTCCGTGAGGCGGACCGTATCGGTAGCGGCGTGCCGAAGGCGGTGCCGTACAAACTGCGCCACCTAATGTTTATGATCGAGAAAGTTAAGGCCGATGCAATAGATACGCGTATGTTAGCACTCGACGGTACGGACGTTATGCGCCTTGGGGGACTCACGCCCAGCCCGAAAGTCGGCTGGATTTTAGGGGTAGTCTTGGAAGAAGTCTTGGACGACCCGTTAAAAAATACCGAGGATGCCCTCGCGCTGCGCATAAAGGAATTGAACGCGATGACTGACATGGAATTAAAATCGCTTGCCATGCAGGCGAAACAAAGCAAGGAAGAATTTGAGCGGGGAGCGGAAGAGGAAATCAAAGAAAAATTCCACGTGAAATAAACTTTGATTTTAAGTCGGTAATACTCTATTCTATGAAAATATTCAGAGTATTTTTCTAACGGAGTGTAGTATAGTGGTAGTATACACCCTTCGGGAGGGTGAGGTCCGAGTTCGATTCTCGGCACTCCGACAATGAGTTATATATATGCCGCCTAAAGCCCTTTCGTTTTATTTTCTTCTCGCCCTTTTAGGGGCCATGTTTACCGTCGCGTTTTTGATATTCAAGCCGTTTTTCGCGCCTATTGTGCTCGCCGCGGTTTTCGCCATCGCGTTTCAGAAGCCATACAAAAAAATAAAAGAGGCGGTCCGTAACCATGCGGGCGTCGCGGCGGCGCTTACAACTTTACTTGTACTCGTTGCTATCGTCGCCCCGCTTACAATTCTCGGTACGCAGATGGCGGGTGAGGCCTCCAGCGTATACCGCTCGCTCGAAACAATAGGTACGGCAGGGACAGTATTCGACGCTGTGCGCGTGTTTGTGGGCGACTCAATACCTTTTGACATAGGGAATTATGCGAAAGAAGCATTAAATTGGCTTGCGGGTAACGTGGGCGTGGTAGTTTCGGGTGTCGCAAAGTTTTTTGTGGATATAATTTTATTCGTCATGGCTTTATATTATTTTTTGAAAGACGGGGCGAGGTTTAGGCGCGCCTTTATATCCCTCTCCCCCTTAATGGACGAGGATGACGAAGAAATCGCTAGTATGTTAGGTAAGGCGGTTAATTCCATCGTGACAGGCAGACTCTTGATGGCTTTAACGCAGGGCTTGCTTGCCATGATTGGCTTCCTGGTTTTTGGTATACCAAACGCAATACTCTGGGGGAGTGTGACGGTTGTGACGGCGTTAGTGCCGGGTATTGGCACAGCGCTTACGGTCGCCCCTGCCGTGGTGTATCTCTTTTTGCAAGGTTCGTCAGGACTTGCCGCAGGGCTCTTCGTATACGGCGTGCTTGTCGTGGGGATGATAGATAATCTTATCGGGCCGAAGCTTATCGGCCGCGGGGTATCGCTCCATCCATTTGTTATATTACTTTCCGTTTTGGGTGGTATCGCATTTTTTGGCCCCACGGGGTTTGTGCTCGGGCCATTGGCAATAAGTCTGCTCTACACGCTTTTGAACGCATACCATCGGGACACCGGCCGCCCATAGGCGAGCCATGCGCGATAAATTGATTCCGCTGTCATTTTTTGCTACCATGTTCGCACGATGAAACAAGCTAAAAAGATTGGTTTTTACGTAGTGATGGCGCTCATGATATTCATGTTCGTCGCCCCGCTCTTTATGAGTGGGAGTTATTAGTCCGCGCTGCGCCTTATTTGGGCCTGTAGTAAAACGGCATTACGCAGCATTCGCATTGCTGAGGTAGGGGTTCAATTCCCCTCAGGTCCACACACGGAGTTTCCATACTTATCCACAGATAGTCTTCGTATTCATAATGATAGTATTAAAGAAGTCACGAAGTGAGGCGTGACGTTTTAAGTGAGGAAAGTCCATTTTATCGCACCGTTAATCGTCGTCATGCTCTACGCAAATTTAGCGTGGGCGCAAACGGCGCCGGTGCAGGAAGGGGCTGGTGGTGGCGGGGGGGATACTTCCTCTACTGGCTATCAGGCAAAGACTGCGGTGACGGATCCGGGTGTCGGCACGTCGCAGAGTGCTAATTACCTGTACGACCATGGCACGCTGTGGTTCGATGACGAGCCGGAAGGAGTTTCGCCGGAACCGACACCCACGCCGACAGGCGGGGGGGGATCGGGTTCGTCGAGTGGTAGTGGGTGGATTGAAAGATTGTTTGGCGAAAACCCTCAGATAGGCGGCGTTTCGCCGGAGGCGGATGTGTCGTTTACCGATACGCCGGAGGTGACGTCGGTTATTGCGGAGTATCCCCAGGCCTCGTTTTCGGCGGTTAAGTACGTAGATGCGCCCGCGGCAGTGAGTCGGGCATTGGAAAATCCGCAGTTTGCGCCGCAAATCATTCGCTTGATGGACGAAAAGGGCGTAGCTCGCGAGCTAAATATCGTCCTTTTTAAGCGAATTATGCCGTGGCCGCTATGGATCGCACTTGCGATAATCATACTTGGTGTAGGGGCGATTACCGGCTTTGTGATTATGCGTGGATCAAAAGACTACCTTCTATGGATCGGGGGGGTGCTGATACTTACAGGCGTAGTTACAGGCATCGTTGTGCGGTTTACGTACCGCGCAGTCCCGATTAACCCTACTGTCATAACTTCCATTGGTGTGGTGCCTGTTTCCGAGGCGAACGCGACGGTTAAAAAACTCATGACTGATTTACCGATTGGCGTGCACGTGGTGGAGGCCACTGATAGTTTTGGAAAGAAGGCGCTTACCGTAAAGGTCTTCATTACGCCCGCACTTCCTATTTAATAATGAAAAGAAATCGCTTATACGGATTCGGCGCGGCCATAACGGCGGCGCTTTTATGCGCGGCTTTTTCCGCACAGGCGGCCATCCCTGCCGTTATCAACTACCAGTCGCGTTTGCGCACGGCAGGGGGGGTTGCTATTAAAACGGCCACGAACGTGTCCTTTTCTCTGTACTCTGCGGCAATGGGCGGTTCCAAATTATGGACTGAGTCCTACAGCCAGTCTTCCGGCGCGTGTACGAAGGTTATGCCGGATGCGAATGGTTATTTTTCGGTACAAATGGGTAGTTGTGAGGCTTTTCCGAGTACTATTACCTTCACCACGCCTCTCTTTTTGGGAGTGACAATCGAAAACGACGCCGAGGCGACGCCGCGCGTTGCCTTTGCCCCCGCCCCCTATGCTATGAATGCCGTGCGTGTGGGTAATTTCGTATCTGATATATCGGCAGGCACCCTTACGGGCGAACCCTTAGGGACGGCCACTCTCGACACACAAGGATTCCATTCGGCTGGTCTCTTACTTCAGGGGTCTGGCTGGGATGGTTCGGTGGCAGCGAACACGGGGTTTAAAGTTCGTACTACCGCAACCGACGCTTCGAATTATCGTTTAAGCTTCCTTAACACTACAGACGGATCGGAATCCGTTTCCATTTTAAATAACGGTAGAGTCGGTATAGGCATTGCGAATCCCCAGAGCGAGCTCGAAGTGGCGGGTATTATTTACGCTGACGACTTTAGGACGAGAGGGGGGACTATCAGCACCACGGGGGACGGCACGAACGACTTGATACGGTTTACGCGGCCGAAGCTCTTCATCGGGCATACCGCCTCCGTTACCACGGTAAGCCCCGTTACGAACCTTATAGAGCTTAAGGAAGACGCCGTAACTTTTTTGCAAGATACGTACTTTGATAAGCTTGTTTCTATTCCGTCGCGACAAATAAAGCTTGGTGATAATATCTTTACTTTTCCTATTGCGGCGCCAGGTGCTAACGACTTAGTGCTTACAACAGATACGGAGGGCGAGCTTTCGTGGACTCCGAAGTCCTCTGGTGGTGGTAGTGGGTCAGTTACTTCTGTTGAACTTTCTGCTCCGTCTACGGAATTCCTTGTTGCGGGTTCGCCAGTGACTGATTCGGGTACCCTCAGCCTCGCATGGAAAACGCAGCAGCCGAACGACATTTTCGCGGGTCCCGCTTCGGGTGCAGCGGCAGACGTGCCTACGTTTCGTAAGCTTGATCCTTTAGATATTCCAGATCTCACTGCCGCAAAGATTACCTCTGGTACGTTAGGTATCGATCTCATTCCCAACCTCTCTGCGGACAAAATTACCTCTGGTACGTTAGGTATCGACCGCATCCCCGATATTCCAAGCGCGAAAGTGACTGGTGTCTTAGATGACACAAACATCCCCGTCCTCGACATAGCGATAAAGACATCCGGCACGCTTGCCGTCACGAGAGGCGGCACGGGACTCGCCACAACCGCGCAAGGGGACTTGATATTCAGCGATGCTATTAATTCATTAGCGCGGCTCACTATTGGCACCACCGGCAAAGTTCTCACCGTGAGCTCAGTAGGACTTCCAATATGGAGCGACCCCACGACAAACGGCACCGTCACTTCCGTGGGACTCACTGCACCGTCTTCAATCCTTACCGTCTCTGGCTCGCCGGTCACGGGAAGCGGCGACTTAGCCCTCGATCTTGCCCCGCAATCCGCGAGAAAGGTATTCATTGGGCCCTTGACTGGCACGGAAAAGCCGACCTTCCGTGATCTTACTTCAGACGATATTCCAGATCTCTCTGCCGCAAAGATTACCTCTGGTACGTTAGGTATCGACCGCATCCCCGATATTCCAAGCGCGAGGGTCACAGGTACCTTAGGCGTCGCCCAGATTCCCGATCTCTCTGCGGACAAAATAACCACCGGCACTCTCTCTGCCGACCGCATTCCCGTCTTGGACATTGCAACTAAAACATCCGGCACGCTTGCCGTCACACGGGGTGGTACGGGACTCGCCACAACCGCGCAAGGGGATATTCTCTTCAGCGATGCTATTAATTCATTAGCGATATTGAGGATTGGTGCCGATGGCCAGATACTCACGGTGAACTCAGCAGGGTTGCCGGTATGGCTACCAGCGCCTGCGACGGGTGTAACCTCCGTCGGTTTAAAACTCCCTTCGTCTCTTTTTGCCGTGACTGGTTCACCTGTAACGTCATCGGGTACTATTTCCACCAGCCTCGCGGATCAGGATGCAAATATGGTATTTGCGGGGCCGGTGCTTAATGGGACTTTGCCCGAGGCTCCTACTTTCCGTAAGCTTGATCCAATCGATATACCAGCGCTCGACGCAGGTAAAATAACTTCCGGCGTATTCGCCGCCGCCCGTATTCCCGCAGTTTCTTCCTCATCCATTCCTGATTTAGATGCTGATAAAATTACTTCCGGCGTTTTCAATATCGCCCGTATTCCCAACATCCCCGCGGCAAATATTACGGGTGTTCTTGCCACATCCTCCATTCCGTCGCTTGATGCATCTAAAATAACTTCCGGCACGTTCGGCGTAGCGCAGGGTGGTACCGGTCTTTCTACCGTCGGCGCGGCCGGTACGGTACTTACCTCTGTAGGCGGCACACCGCAATGGTCTCCCGTCCCCGCGGGACTTAGCGGATCAGGTGCATTCGGCCAGCTCGCGTTTTGGAACGCGTCTTCCACGCTTGCCGGTAATTCCAATTTGATTATCGATACCGTGAATAGCCGCTTGTCTATCGGTAGCTCCGCCGCACCCGCCACTACTTTAGTTGTTGCGGGGGATACGACGGTGGGTGGCGACGTAGTTCCTTCTACTGCAAGCGCGTACGACTTCGGCTCCACCACGAAGCCGGTGCGGAGCGTGTATTCAGATAACTTAGGTTCCGCAACTCAGCGCATCAAGGCCGCCTATATCGACGAGCTCTACATTTACGGCGGCGCAGGCGGTAGTGGTACGAGTACTATCAGTGCCACGCAGACCGTCTTCAACGGCATCACGTATAGTTGGCCGAGTCCGCCGATTCCTAGGAATGATTTAGTTCTTGCTACAGATACAAGTGGTAATCTTGCGTGGAAGGATGCGACGAGTTTAGTACCCGAAAGCGGGTGGCGTTCTTCTGGTACTGGTATTATTCGTCTCGGTGTTCCAGCGGATAAGGTTGGTGTAGGAACCCCGACGCCCGCAGAAAAGTTGGATGTAGTTGGCAATATTCAGGCGTCCGGCTTCCTTTCGTCCGCCGCAGGTCAAATAAAGTTCGGCGGAGCGACGTATAACTTCCCGACGACGCTCGGAAGCGCGGGTCAGGTCCTTACGGCTTCGTCCTCTGGTGCGCTCGCGTGGCAGACGCCCACAAGTGGTATCGGCGGAACGGGGACGGTTGATACCCTCCCAATCCTTACGGGAGCGAGCACTATCGGGAATTCTCTCGTTACTCAAGCGGGCAATGAGGTGCGTATCATGAGCGGTGACTTCAGGGTTATGGCAACGAGCAGCTTGAACTATTTGAACGTAGGGAATACAGCGCGTTTGCAAGGTAATGTTTACTTGGGCGGCGGTATACCGAGCGGAACAACGGTGATGGTTGATGCGGGTATGCTTACTTTAACGGGAGGTATCAAGCTCAATGGACCTTCATCGTTTTTGAGGGGTGATATTAATATCGGCATGACAAGTGGCCCCGAAGCGGGTCTCGGTTATCTTAAAATTAATAACGGTGGTTTTATAATGCCTATCGGTGCGGGTGAGGGCAAAGTTCTTACATCCGACGTTTCTGGTTTTGCTACATGGCAGACGCCCGCAAGTGGGGTGGGTGGATCCGGAACCGTAAATAAATTGGCGTTATTCAGTGCGACAGGGACTATCGCCGATTCTTTATTATTACAGCGAGCAGGCGTGAATAAGGCGACAGGCGTATTAAACGGCAGGACGGAAATATATACCACCGGGGATTTTGAGACTGCGGGGACATTATATGTTTCAGGAACTTCAAATTTATTAGGTAGTCTTACCGTGGAGAGCGGAAGTATCGCGGCGACGAATGGACAGGTCGTTGGTAATAACGGTTTAGTCACGGGAGCTAACATAATAACGAGCAATGTTAATTCCCTTATTGGTACGTCTACTATGCCTTTTGCAGGAGTATTTACGAAACAGCTTTCGGTGGCGACTGGCGCGGGTACGGGTAAAGTGCTTACGTCCGACGCGTCGGGTAACGCCACGTGGCAGACGCCCGCGGCAGCAGGCAGTGTACTGAGCGGCACCGTCGGCAAAGTCCCGTATTTCAATACGTCGAGCACGCTTGCCAGTTCGTTCATAACAACGACGGCAACGACTACGGTTATTGGCAGTGGTATCATGCCGCAAGCGGACAACGCTTACGACCTCGGCTCGCTGACGGCTCGCTGGCGCGACATTTACGTAGGTCCCGCTACCATTAAGGTAGTTAATAATAGCGGGCAGATAATCGAATCTATCGCCGAGGGTTCGGGCGCTAATGTGGGCAAGCTTGTAGTTAAGGGTTCTACTGGGGAGCGCTTAATAGGCGGTTCCGGCTTACCAGCAAGTGTTGCCGCCGGAACAGCACTCTTAAGTCCTATCGGCTCTGCCGGCACCCCTGCCTTCCGCACTCTCACCGCGCTTGATATCCCGAGTCTTGATGTATCGAAGATTACGACTGGCACATTACCCGTAACGAACGGCGGCACCGGCTTGTCTTCCGTCGGCACGAACGGGCAGGTGCTTACGGTTTCAAACGGAGTTCTTTCTTGGCAGACGCCAGCACCGGCTTTTAATCCTGCCTCTTTAGGCGCGACAGTGCCCTTGCTCGGCGGTAATGCCGGTTTGGTTTCGGGTATGACTTTAGGAATGACAGATGGCGATGGCACGCAGCCCTTTAGACTCCTTTCTGGCGGCCAGCAGTTTTTCTCCTATGCGAAGAATTCCATCGACGGCAGCAAGAACGCTTTCTTGAATTCCAATTTGTATGTTATGAACCCGCAGGGACAGACAGGTAAAGCAAATGCATATATCGATGATAATTTACTTGTTAAAGGTGGGTCGTATTTAGGTGAAAGTCCTACCGATATAACGGTCATTACCGGAAAGTTCCGCGTCAATAACGGCACTGCCGGTCAAGTCCTAACGGTTGGTAGTGACGGCTATTCGGTATGGCAGTCTCCTGGGGGAGGTAGTACGCAAAATAAGAATACATTTACGGGCTTTGAGGCGGGTAAGAGTACGGCGTTGGGAGGGGGGTATAATAACGTCGGTAATGGCTATCAGGCCCTGTATTCTAATACCGGCGGATATTCCAACGTTGCCGTGGGTAGGTCCGCTCTTATGGCTAATATCAATGGTGCGGGGAATACGGCTGTCGGCGATCAGTCTATGATGAGCAATACTTCCGGAACTGATAACACAGCTATCGGTCTTTTAGCTCTTCAGAACAATACTACTGGCAATAACAATACCGCTGTTGGTGAATCTGCGCTTAAGAGGAATAGCACGGGTCTTGATAACACCGCTCTCGGAGAATGGGCTCTTCGTGAAAATACTACTGGTAATGGCAATACCGCAGTCGGTGGCGGAGCTTTATACCAAAATACTACCGGATATTCGAATACCGTCCTCGGTTTTCGGGCCCTAAATTTTAATACTACTGGCTTTGGTAACGTCGCCATTGGTCTTATGACGGGTGGGCAGATGTCAAATCTTAATAATTCCGTATTAATTGGAAATAATGCGGGGGACGCTAGTCCAAATAATTTAACTAATGTCATCGGTATCGGTTATGGGGCTCAACCTACTAAGAGTAATCAGGTGGTGCTTGGTAATCCTACTATTACGGAAACATTGCTGTATGGCGCGGTAAAGGTGAATGGCGTTGCTATTTCTTCTGGCGGAGGCGCGGAAACCGGAACGTATTCCGGCGGAGCGAAGACTATTAGCGCAGGCAAGCTTTCTGTTAATGGGAACGTGGAGATTTTGAACGGCCCCGGAAAGTCATTCGGATTTTATAGCTCGGGCGGGACATTTATGAACGTATTAGGCCTAAGCACGAGCCGGAATGAGGATAATGTCTCGCTTAATCAGCCGCTCTCAGATGGCGGATCCTTAAATATCCGCAATCTGAATTCTTCGGGCAAGATTAGCTTCCAAATCGGCGGAACGGAAAAATATCTTATTAACAGTTCGGGTGCGAAAAGTGTGTCAGACAGAAGGATGAAAGACTCTATAACAAATCTTTCAGGCGTTTTAGATAAACTTGACGCCGTGCAAGGCGTGAATTTTACATGGAAAGACGAAAAGATTAAAAAGAAGCAGTTGGGCGTTATTGCGCAGGATGTTGAAAAATCTTTTCCCGAGCTTGTGGATACGGATTCACAAACGGGTATGAAGTCCGTTAATTATGGCGGTTTGGCGGCGGTAGCATTACAAGGCGTGAAGGAGCTTGATGCGAAGGTTGATGCCGCCGTGCCGACGACGGGCGAAGGTATGATACGCGCAGGGGAGAGCGAAGTCTCCATATTTACGCTACAATCCGCAAGCGTCGCGAAGATATTTATTACACCTGTGGGTTCGACAGGTGGGCAGGTTTTGTACGTCGGTGAAATTAAGGCGGGTGAATACTTTACCGTTAAAACGGATAAGGTCGTGCGTTCGCCTGTGCGGTTTAATTGGATGATAATCAAATGAAAATGATCGCATTTTTCCGGTATCGCATTTGTATCGTAGCTGGCTTCCTATGTGTTGCGGGTTTCGGGTTTTCTGCCACCCCCGCATACGCCGGAATAAATTTCATGACTGATTCCGGCCAGCAAATTGGAACACTCGACGTTTCTGATACCGCTCAAAACAAGGGGAAGGTCGTTGTAACCGGCGCTGATGGCAAGGAGGTGACTTTGGGTGGCGGAGGTAGTTGTGGAACGCTCTGTGCCATACTTACCGCTAAAATAGAAAACGGCAAGGCGTTTCTTGCACCGGCCGTGCCGGATGTCGAGTTAGGCTCGAGCGCATTGCGTTTTAAAACTATTTTTACGGAAATGATAAATGCGAAAGAGTACGAATTACTCATGTCGACGCCGGAGCTTGCGACTGCAGCAGTAGGGAAGATGGTCGGCATCGTTTCCGCTAACGGTGCAAACGCCAAAATAGGTTTGGTGGATACGAAAGACGAGCGCGTTGACGTGCTTATTACCGAAATGAACCAAGCTAAAATGGATATCGTTTTTTTGAAGGCTCAGCTCGCCATCGTACAAAAAGAGCTTTCTATGAAAGTTAAGGAAGAGGTTGATTCATGCCGTTCGGAATCTATTCCGGTGCAGGTCGACAAGGTAGTCGGTTCGGGTGATTGGATAGTGACGCCACTTATTATCGCTCCGCCTAAGATGCCTCGTATTCCTATGCCGGGGATGCCGCCTGTAATGCAAATACCCCCACTAATTCAGGTATAGTATTTCAATGAAATTACTTTTCTGCGCGTTCGGGGCATTGATTCCTCTTTTCACCCTCGCCGCAATCCAACAAGCTTCCATCATCACCCGTCCGGGCGTCGCAACCGCCCCTATTAAATACTACTTCGACTTTTCCTCCGCATTAAGTGAGGGTGTGAATCACGCGGTTAAAGCCACCATCTCCGCGTCGAACGCCGAAAAGACCGCCGTCCGCTTCGAATCTGTGCAATTATTTGGTCAGGACGGCGTAGTCATGGGAAACAATGTGGCGTTAAAGACA